>NZ_JBSFJC010000502.1:0-1003 GCF_053597855.1 Kitasatospora sp. NPDC001225 | reverse complement strand
GGGCTGCTTCTTCTTAGCTGCCGCGTCGAGGGCCTGTAGTCCACTGGGGCCGGCACCCCGGGACGTTCGGGACGAAGGCCCCTTCCCCGAGCAGCACCCGGACCCCGGCGTCGCGCAACGTCGTGACGCTGCGCGAGAACTGGGGGTGACCAGTGAGCGCCGTGTTCGTGCACGGCATCACGGTCAGCGGGATGCCCTTACCGATCGCCTCAGCCGCGTAGCCGATGACCCAGGAGGTCGTAATGCCGAGCGCGAGGCTGTTGATGCTGTTCATCGTTCCGGGGGCGAAAAGAACGGCGTCGGCAGGTGGAAGCACGTCCGGGTCGCCCGGCCGACGGTAGGAGGACTTCACTGGGTAACCGGTCAGGCGCTCTAGCTGCGGGACTTCGTCCTGGAGCCAGCTCGCCGCTGTCGGCGTGAGCCCGAGCACCACGTCCCACCCCCTGTCCTGCGCCTGGCGCACGACGTGCGCGACGTCCAGGACGGGCGGGGCGGCGGAGCCGAAGAGGTACAGGACAGGACGTGTGACGGACATGAAGGTCATCGAACCCTGTGGGAACGGACCTCGGCAACCCGCCGGAATCGGCTGAGGTCTACGGCTACTTGGCGCTACCGTCGGATCACCGGGCCCGACTCGCAAGGGACGCACCATGACCGACTTCACGCCCGACACCATCGGCAAGCGGATCAAGCAGACCCGCAAGCTTCGACACATGACCCAGACCGAACTCGCCCTGAAAGCGGCGATCTCGGCATCCCACATGGCTCAGATCGAGCAGGGCAAGCGACAGGCCAGCCCGGCAGTCGTCGCGTCCATCGCCCGAGCGCTGTCCGTGCCCGTCGCCGATCTCGAAGGACGCCCGTTCATCGAGGAGTTGCGGCGCGACCAGCTCGACGGGCTGATCCAGCCCATCCGCGAGTCGCTTGACGTCTTCGACCTGGGCGCGGACCCGGACGTCGCCCCGCGCCCGATCGAGGACCTCGTCACGCACACCGACCGGGT
>NZ_JBSFJC010000501.1:0-1005 GCF_053597855.1 Kitasatospora sp. NPDC001225 | reverse complement strand
GATCAGGTTGAGGGTGGTGTGGGCCTGGGAGGGCAGGGCCGACAGGCACACCGAGCCGCTCACCGCGGCGTGCGCCTCGGTGGCGACGGCGATCGGCGCGAGGGTGACCAGGGCGACGGTGGCGGTGGCGGCGACGCGGGTCTTCCACGCGCGTAGAGTTCGGGTCATGACAACCAGGATGGCGATCCTCCGGGCCCTCCGGAAGCCCCGTTCCAACTCTTCACCTCTGGTCAACTTCGCCGTACCTCCCAGGACTTGACCAGGTCAGCCGCGCGACAACACCAGCGACTGGACCGACGCCAGCCGGCGCCAGTTACTGGAGACGATGCTCGCGTGCGCCTTCGCCAGCTGCTCGGTGCGGGCCCTCGCCTGGTCGGCCGTCGGGTCGGTGGCACTGATCTCCGGGGCGACCAGGTGGGAGTCCGTCATCACCAGCAGGTAGTGGGCGTTGTCGTACCAGGCGGTGTCGATGGTCCTGACGAAGGTGGAGGCGTCGCCGTCGAAGACCACGAACCAGGGCCGGATCGAGGTGTCCGCGCCGGTGTACTGGCTCCGCGGGTCGCCGGTGGCGGCGCCGAGCACGGACGGGAAGACCTGCGCCTGGCCGATCCGGCCCGCCGCCGCCAGGTCGCGCAGGTGCCGGCCCTGCTCCACGTCGGTGTGCAGGGTGTCGAAGGGGTTGCCCAGCTCGACGGTGCCCGGGATCGCGTACAGCAGCACCTTCCCGGCCAGCGCCGAGCGGCGCGGCCAGTTGCCCGCCCGCACCGCCTCGTCGACGCTCGCGTACGAGCCGCCGCCGGGCTTGGCCAGCAGGTCGGCCGGGCGCAGCACGGCGGAGCCCAGGTGGTCGGCGATCAGCGCGTCCAGCTGGTCCGGGCCCATCCCGAGGTCAGCCGAGTAGCCCGGCTTGAGCTCCAGCTTGATCACCAGCGGCCCGGCGCCCGGGTGCGCGGCGAGCCAGACCCGGACGTCGTCCAGGCAGTTCTCCAGGTACTGGTCGGTGCT
>NZ_JBSFJC010000500.1:0-1007 GCF_053597855.1 Kitasatospora sp. NPDC001225 | reverse complement strand
TCGACGGTGAGGCGGTCCGCGGCGGTGAGCCGACTGCCGTTGGCGGTGGGGCTGGTGAGCGGCGTGGCGTGGCGGTAGAAGCCCGCGATCATCGCCTCGCGCCCGGGCAGGTTGAACTCCCGTCCTAGCGAGCGCATGATCGAGTTCTCGGTCGGCCGGTAGAGCCCGGTCGGGTAGTAGCCGCCGCCCTCGTACGCGCCGACCGTGCCGCCGTCCGGCGAGGCCTGGCCCAGCCAGCGCGACCACTTGGTGCCCTGCTGGCGCATCCGGTCGGCGGTCAGGGTGCTGATGTTGGCCTCGGTGGGCTCGCTGCCCTGGTACGTCCCCTGGCCGTCGTACGCGTACTCGTCGGCCAGCTTGCCCAGCGAGTGCCCGGTCTCGTGCACCGCGATCTGCCCGGACTTCGCGTTGCCGCCCGCCACGGTGGCGATCCCCTCGTAGCCGAGCGGGGACTTGACGTCGTTGTAGCCGGCGCCGCCGTACTTCGCGCTGTTGGCCACCACGAGGACCAGGTCCGCCTGCGGGGCCTTCGCCGCGTACGACTCGACCGCCTTCTCGTCCACGCAGAGCAGCCGCTCCACGCCGTCGCACCAGAAGTACGAGCCCAGCGCGGTGTGCCGCACCGTCCCCTGGTCCGGATCCCCGGTGACCCCGGACTCCGGCGATATCGCGGACACCGCCCAGACGTTGAACAGCGCGCGGTAGCTGGCGTAGGGCTCCACGGCGGTCATCTCGCGCCACTTCTGGGCCGCGTCCGCGCGGAACTTGTCCTGCTCCTGCGCGGTGTACCCGTCGCCGATCACCACCACGTCCAGCTTGGCGGCCGGCTCCCCGTTGCGGACCAGCGCCGTCACGTCGCCGTCGCCCCGCATCGGGGCCACGCCCTGGGCGCGGTCGGCGAGATAGGGGGAGACGGCCGATGCATCTGCCCTGGAGAAGCCGCCGTCATCGGTGAACACCTCAACCTGACGTGTCGACGCCTTGTCGCCCGCCGGACGGGTGTCGCC
>NZ_JBSFJC010000499.1:0-1008 GCF_053597855.1 Kitasatospora sp. NPDC001225 | reverse complement strand
GTCTTGCCGTTCTCGTCCAGGGCCGTCTTGTAGCCGTATGCCGGTTTGCCGACGAGCCACTCCGTCTGGGTCTTGGCGTAGTCCCAGAGGCGCAGGGAAGGAGGACCGGGCGGGCGGCCGGTCAGCGGTCGACGTCAAGGACGATCTTGCCGGTGGTGCGGCGGGCGGTGAGGTCGTGGTGTGCCTGGCGGGCCTGGCCGAGCTTGTACAGCGGGCCGTTGAGCGGCTTGAGCCAGCCTTCGGTGACCGCCGTGAACAGCGCGGACATCGAGTCGTTGAGGTGGGTGCGGGAGGGGTAGAGGTTCGGCAGCCAGAAGCCGCTGACCGCCTTCGACCCGGCGAGCAGGCTGGTGATGGGCACGAGGCCCGTGGCGCCGGTCACTGAGCCGAAGACGGCGAGGCGTCCGCGCGGGGTGAGGGCGGCGAGGGTGGCGTGGACGACGTCGCCGCCGGTCATCTCCATCGCGGCGGTGACGTGGCCGCCGGCGGCGTCGAGGATCCGCTCGGTGAGGTCCTCGGTGGTGGAGGAGTCGACGACGGCGTCCGCGCCCAGCTCCGTGGCGATCAGGCGCTTCTCCTCGCTGGAGGCCATGGCGACGACCTTGGCGCCGGCGTGCTTGGCGAGCTGGACGGCGAGCGAGCCGACGCCGCCTGCCGCAGCTGGGACGAGGACAGTGTCCCCGGCGGTGACCCGCAGGTCGGTGAAGAGCAGGTGCCAGGCGGTGTTGCCCTGGAGCGTGAGCGCGACGGCGTCGTGGTCGGCGATGCTGTCCGGCACCTCAAAGGCGAGCTTCCGGTGGACGACGGCGGTCTCGGCGTAGCCGCCACCGCGGCTGAGCGCGATGTAGCGGCGCCCGTCCTCCGCGATGCCGAGTACCTCGTTGCCCGGCACGAACGGGGCGGGCATGGGCGCGGGGTATGAGCCTTCGCGCAGGTGGACGTCGGCGTAGTTGACGCCGGCCAGCCGGGTGCGGAGCCGAAGGTGTCCGGGGCGACTCTCGCCGGGGC
>NZ_JBSFJC010000498.1:0-1010 GCF_053597855.1 Kitasatospora sp. NPDC001225 | reverse complement strand
GGGAGTTGGAGGTGCTCACGCTGATCGGCCGCGGGCTCACCAACACCGAGATCGCCGAGCGGCTGTGCGTCAGCACGGGCACGGTCAAGACCCACGTCGGCCACCTGCTGGCGAAGCTCGCCGCCCGCGACCGCGTCCACCTGGTGATCACCGCCTACCGGGCGGCCCTGGTCGCCTGACACCCGCCCCGGGCTCCTGGACCCCGCCACCCGTGACAGCGGGTGATGACGCTACTCGGCGCAGCGGGTTTGCCGCCCGTCAGCGGGCCCGGAACGCTGGGAGCCCGGGGGGGGAGCCACCCGCCACACCAGGAGTCCCCGCAGATGTCCCCGAAAACCGTCGCCGCCCTCGCCGCGGGCCTCGTCGGCACCATAGCCCTCGCCCACGTCGCCTTCGCGGGCGCCCCCGTCACCCTGAACATGGCCACCGGCAGCGCCGAGTGCACGCTCACCTGGGCGAAGCCCGGCATCACCTTCAAGGCCCTGACGCCCGGCGGCAACGCCGCGTCCTTCCGGGACGTCGACGCCACCGGGACGGTCACCATCGACCTCACCTCCGTCGGCAACCCCATCACCCTGGCGAACTCCGTCTACATCCGGACGGCGGCCAAGGGCGGCTTCACCCTGACCGACGCCTCCGGCCGCTACGTGCAGGTCTCGAACCTCGAAGGCAGCCTCTCCGGCGACAGCACCTTCGTCGTGCAGACCAGCAGCGACCCCGCCGGCACCCGCCTCCCGGTGTACAACATCCCCACCCGGCCCCGGATCAGCCCGGACGTGCAGTCCGTACTGCCGCCGCGCGTCAACCTCGCGCTCTCCGACATCTGGATGAGCGTCCTGCCCGAGTTCGCCACCGTCATGAACCAGACCTTCGGCGACGGCACCCTCCGGCCCGGCGACCAGCTCGGTACCTGCACCGCCCGGACCACCTCCTGACGCGGCCGCCACCGGGCGATACCGGGGCGCCGACCGGGTACAGGTGACGGGGGCGGCCCCGCCCCTGACCCCTCG
>NZ_JBSFJC010000497.1:0-1024 GCF_053597855.1 Kitasatospora sp. NPDC001225 | reverse complement strand
ACATCATGGGCGCGCTGACCGAGTCGTACGCCAACGAGCCCGCCCCGTACGACTCCCCGGACTACACCGTCGGCGAGATGATCAACCTGGTCGGCAACGGCCCGATCCGCAACATGTACAACCCCTCCCTGGTGAGCAACAACCCCAACTGTTACTCCTCCTCCATCCCGCAGACCGAGGAACACGCGGCGGCCGGCCCGCTCAACCACTGGTTCTACCTGCTCGCCGAGGGCTCCAACCCCGGCGGCGGCAAGCCCACCAGCCCCACCTGCAACAACTCCTCCGTCACCGGCATCGGCATCAAGGACGCCGGCCGGGTCTTCTACGGCGGCATGCTCCTCAAGACCAGCGGCATGACCTACAAGCGCTACCGCACCGCCACCCTGACCGCCGCCAAGAGCCTCGACCCGACCTGCACCTTCTTCAACCGGGCCAAGGCCGCCTGGGACGCCGTCAGCGTCCCCGCCCAGAGCGGCGACCCCACCTGCTCCAACAACGGCAGCAACGACTTCTCGCTCTCCCTCGGCCCGGCCTCCGGCTCCGCCCAGCCCGGCGCCTCCACCACCTCCACGGTGAGCACCGCCGTCACCTCCGGCACCGCCCAGACCGTGAGCCTCACAGCCTCCGGCCTCCCGGCGGGCGTCACCGCGAGCTTCAACCCCTCGTCGGTGCAGGCCGGTTCCTCCTCCACCCTGACCCTGTCCGCCGCCTCCAGCGCCGCGACCGGGACCTACCAGATCACCGTCACCGGCACCGCCGGCGCCACCACCCACACCGCCCAGTACAGCCTCACCGTCGGCGGCGGGGGCACCCCCAACCCCGGCGGCACCTGGACCGCCGGCACCACCTACCAGGCGGGCGACGTCGTGACCTACAACGGCGCCTCCTACCGCTGCCTCCAGGGCCACACCGCCATGGTCGGCTGGGAGCCGCCGAACGTCCCGGCGCTGTGGCAGGCCGTGTGACCCGCACGCGCTGACACCCCGTGAAGCCGCTGCGCCGCGGCCCGTCGAGGGGGACGGGC
>NZ_JBSFJC010000496.1:0-1030 GCF_053597855.1 Kitasatospora sp. NPDC001225 | reverse complement strand
CTGAGGACAAGCCCTCGGCCTATTAGTACCGGTCAACTCCACCCCTCACAGGGCTTCCATATCCGGCCTATCAACCCAGTCGTCTACTGGGAGCCTTACCCTCTCAAGGAGGTGGGAGTGCTCATCTCGAAGCAGGCTTCCCGCTTAGATGCTTTCAGCGGTTATCCCTCCCGAACGTAGCCAACCAGCCATGCCCTTGGCAGGACAACTGGCACACCAGAGGTTCGTCCGTCCCGGTCCTCTCGTACTAGGGACAGCCCTTCTCAACACTCCTACGCGCACAGCGGATAGGGACCGAACTGTCTCACGACGTTCTAAACCCAGCTCGCGTACCGCTTTAATGGGCGAACAGCCCAACCCTTGGGACCTACTCCAGCCCCAGGATGCGACGAGCCGACATCGAGGTGCCAAACCATCCCGTCGATATGGACTCTTGGGGAAGATCAGCCTGTTATCCCCGGGGTACCTTTTATCCGTTGAGCGACGGCGCTTCCACAAGCCACCGCCGGATCACTAGTCCCTACTTTCGTACCTGCTCGACCCGTCAGTCTCACAGTCAAGCTCCCTTGTGCACTTACACTCAACACCTGATTGCCAACCAGGCTGAGGGAACCTTTGGGCGCCTCCGTTACCCTTTAGGAGGCAACCGCCCCAGTTAAACTACCCACCAGACACTGTCCCTGATCCGGATCACGGACCCAGGTTAGACATCCAGCACGACCAGAGTGGTATTTCAACGACGACTCCACAACAACTGGCGTTGCTGCTTCAAAGTCTCCCACCTATCCTACACAAGCCGAACCGAACACCAATATCAAGCTATAGTAAAGGTCCCGGGGTCTTTCCGTCCTGCTGCGCGAAACGAGCATCTTTACTCGTAATGCAATTTCACCGGGCCTATGGTTGAGACAGTCGAGAAGTCGTTACGCCATTCGTGCAGGTCGGAACTTACCCGACAAGGAATTTCGCTACCTTAGGATGGTTATAGTTACCACCGCCGTTTACTGGCGCTTAAGTTCTCAGCTTCGCC
>NZ_JBSFJC010000495.1:0-1034 GCF_053597855.1 Kitasatospora sp. NPDC001225 | reverse complement strand
GGATCGCGGGCAACGTCGCCCGCGGCACCATCACGGTGCTGCGCAGCTCCGTCCCGTACATCGCCCGGGTCGACAACCGGGAGGCGGCCCGCGGCGGGGTCGACGGCGAGACCGTCGAGAACGCCAAGGCCCGCGCCCCGCACCAGCTGCGCCTGCAGGAACGTGCCGTCACCGCCGGGGACTTCGAGCTGATCGCCCGGCAGGCCGCGCCGTCCGCCGCCCGGATCAGCTGCGTGCCCGCCACCGGCGGGGAGGCGGGCGCGGTGCGGGTGCTGGTCGTCCCCGACGCCGTCGCGGACGAGGGCGACCGGCTGCGCTTCGAGCAGCTGATCCCCGACGACCAGGTGCTGGCCGCCGTCGCGACCGCCCTCGACGAGCGGCGGCTGATCGGCACCCGGCTGGTCGTCCAGCCGCCCGCCTACCAGGGCGTGACGGTGGTCGCCCGGCTCACCACCCGCGCCGCCGACCCCGACCGGGTCCGCGAGGAGGTGCTCGCCGCGCTCTACCGGTACCTCAACCCGCTGCGCGGCGGCGCCGACGGCACGGGCTGGCCGTTCGGCCGGGCGGTGCAGTACGGGGAGGTGTTCGCGGTGCTCCAGCGGGTGGCCGCCGTCGCGGGCGTCGACGAGCTGCGGCTGTTCCCGGCGGACCCGATCACCGGCCGCCGGGGCGCGCCGACCGAGCGGGTCGAGGTCCCGCCGGACGCCCTGGTCTTCTCCCACCAGCACCAGGTCGTGGTCACCGCGCAGGCCGAGGACGGGCGGTCATGACCAGAGCCGCCGTCCCCGGGCTGCCCAGCCCGCACCCGATCGGCGAACTGCTGCCCGCGCTGTTCGCCGAGGACGACTTCGCCCAGCGGTTCACGGCCGGCCTGGACACCGTCCTCGCCCCGGTCTTCGCCACCCTGGACAACCTGCCCGCCTACTTCCAACCCGGCCTCGCGCCCGCCGACTTCCTCGACTGGCTGGCCGAGCGCGGCATCGGCGAGGGTACCGTCAACTACCGCCTGCGCGACTGGCTGTTCAGCCGCCAGC
>NZ_JBSFJC010000494.1:0-1038 GCF_053597855.1 Kitasatospora sp. NPDC001225 | reverse complement strand
GGTCGAGGCGTCGAAGGCGTGCGGCGCGTGGAACAGCACCCGCAGGCCCTCGTCGTGCCGCCAGCACGGGTCGGTGGCGAGCTGCACCACGTCCCAGTGGCTGATCGCGATGCCAGAACTGGCTACGGCTCACCGTGACGTCGCTGCTCGTCCCGGAGACAGAGACGCCTCCGGTCCCGGTCTTGACCGCGCCGAGGACGTAGAGCCTGTCGACGGTGACGGCCGAGGAGTCGGTGACCGTGACGGCGTCCTCCTTCGAGTTCACATAGAACCCACTCACCGCGACGTCGTGGACCCCGGCCAGGGTGAACGCGTGGGTGAGCGACTGACCGCCCCTCCAGTCGACTCCCGACACGCGGACCAGCGGGATCGTGTTCGGCCACCCGACGGCCCACTCGCCCTCGAACCTGATGGGGTGACCGGGTGTACCGGAGCGGCGGACGTCGACCTGCTCGGCGTACTCGCCCGGCGCGATCCGCACCGTCTGCCCGGGCTGGACGACCCCGGCGGCGGCACCGATGGTGCAGTACGGCACGGCGCGGCTGCCCGGGCCGGTGTCGGAGCAGGACGCGGACTTCGCCACGTACAGCTCGGTGACGGGCTCGGCGGCGAGGGCCGCGGGCGGGGGCATGCCGAGAACGGCCGCGAGGGCCGCCGCGGTCGCCGCGACGGCGGGACGAAGGCGCAAGGGTCTGTACCTCTTCGGTGGGCGCGGCACCGGGCCGCGAATCGGATCGTTGTGGCGGCCACGTGACGGTTCGGTGCGTGGGCCACCGATATTTGACCACCTGTTCGATTCTGGTGTCGAGGCCTTTCCCCCTGGCCCCGGAGGGCCCCTGGCCACCGGGTGCCACAGCGGCCACACTGCTGCGGAGAAGATCCGTACCGGACGACGGAGGCAGTCACCGTGCAGCGCATCGGCATCATCGGAGTGGGCGAGATCGGCCGGGCCATCGTGATGGGCCTGCGCCACGGGGAGGAGCCCGGGCCGGAGGTCCTGCTCTCCCCGCGGGGCGCCCGCACCGCCGCCGAGCTGGC
>NZ_JBSFJC010000493.1:0-1042 GCF_053597855.1 Kitasatospora sp. NPDC001225 | reverse complement strand
GGGGAGATTATCTGGCCGCCACCGGGGCGGTCTTGAAGACCGCAGGTGGGGCGGGACTCCGGCCGCCAGTGGGGCGAGCGTGATGGCCGTTGACACTCGACGGAGCCGGCCATCAGCACGTCGAGGACCACTTGCGGACCCGGGGCCGGTGCCGGCCCCGGGTCAGGTGGGGCACGGTCGGCGGGCGGGCCCAGGTCTGCGGGGGCAGACGGCGGGGCGGAGGCCGTGCCGCTGTCGCGGGTACCGGGACCCTCTTCCTTCGCCCCAGCAGCAGTACCCCCGTGCCGGTCGGGTCGGTCCCCGTGGAGGGAGACGGGGCGCCGACGAAGCAATCACCGGCAAGGCGCGGAGGGACGGATCGCCAGCCCGAATGAGCCCGCCAACGTCTCCCTTTCTGTGATGCTGCCGCACTGGCGGCTCTATACGTGAATTGCGAGAGCACCTGTCGCTCGACGCTCCGGCCAGTTGACGAGGGTCGCGCAGTGTCAGCCTCCCTACTCAGGGACAGAACGGCCAGCACAGAGTCCGCTCCGGTCGAGAAGCGCGGTCACCGGAATGAACTTCCGAGCTGACGCATAATCAGGGAAGTCAGCAAGAGGTCAGCATCGGGATGAGTACACCCTGCTGCACACGCGAACACATGAGAGCACTTATCTTCCATGTTGAGGTACCAAGGGGCGTCCGGAGGTCGCTTCTTGGCCTTCCTGCGCAGTCGGATCAAGATCGTCTCGTGTTTGCCGCACAGCGTCCCTGGTAGCAGATCAGCAAGCCATTTCTGCAGGTCAGCACAGTCGCACCCAAGGCTTCAACCGAGTCTGCCGTGCTGCTGGTGCACACCTGGGCAGCCGCTCAATCGTGCACCTCGCCCGTACCCGACCTACTTCCCCCGGCCCCTCCCTCGCCTGTACGATCTGCCTACCGGATCGGCCGAGATAGTTCGCCCAGTTCTACCTCGACTGCCTCTCCCAGGCCTCGTACCTGATCGCCGACGAGCGCACCGGCCAGGCCGTGATCGTCGACCCCCGCCGGGATGTCGACGAGT
>NZ_JBSFJC010000492.1:0-1050 GCF_053597855.1 Kitasatospora sp. NPDC001225 | reverse complement strand
GCCCGGGGAGGCAAGCCCGGCGGGGCCGTTCGGGTCACGCTCGCGCGGCGGGCCCCGTCGGCACCGGGCGCTTGTGGACGAACGCGGAACGCAGCGCGTGATACGGCGATTCGGGTGTGAAGAACTGCCGGTGCATCACCGCGAGCTCCTCCTCCCGGTACGCGTCGAGCGGCTTCGTCCGCTCGTCGGCCTCGCGCGCGGCCTTCTTCGCCGCGATCCGCTGCTGGGCGGTGGGCGAGGCGGCGAGCAGCCCGGCCAGGTGGGCCGCGGACGGCCCGAACTCCTCCGGCCCGCAGGCCAGCACCCGGTCAACCAGGCCGATCCGCTCGGCCGTCGCCGCGGAGACCGGGAGCGCCTGGCGGGTCAGCCGCTCGGCCGCCGCCGCGCCGACCCTGCGCGGCAGGGTGTACGTCCAGTACTCCGAGCCGTGCAGCCCCATCAGCCGGTAGTGGGGGTTGAGGACGGAGCCGGCGCGGCACCACACCTCGTCCGCCGCCAGGGCCAGCATCACCCCGCCGGCCGCCGCGTTGCCGCCGACGGCGGCGACCACCAGCCGGTCGGTGGTGGTGAGCACCGCGTCGACCAGCTCGTCCATCGCGGTGATGTTGTCCCAGGACTCGACCGCCGGGTCCGGCGCGGCCTCGATCACGTTGAGGTGGATGCCGTTGGAGAAGAAGTCCCGGCCGCCGCCGAGCACCAGCACCGAGGTCGGACGGGCCGCGGCGAAACGGTACGCGGCCAGCAGCCGGCGGCAGTGGCCGGTGGACATCGCGCCGCCCGGGAAGGAGAAGCGCAGGAAGCCCACCGGGCCGTCCTCGCGGTAGCGCAGGTCCGACCAGACCGGGCCGTCCCCCTCCCCCGGCATCAGCGGCGCCGCCACCTCCGGCAGCGCCGGCAGCAGCCCGCCGAGGGCCGTGGCGGCCGGGAGCTTGACGCCCGCCGGGCCGCCGGGGGTGCGGCGGCGGAGCTCGGGGATCCAGACCGCGCCGTCCGAGGTGGCCCGGCAGACGGCGCCGGCCCGGGGGGCGATCAGCTCGCCCGGGCCGTCTC
>NZ_JBSFJC010000491.1:0-1053 GCF_053597855.1 Kitasatospora sp. NPDC001225 | reverse complement strand
GATCACCGAGGACACCTCGCCGAGCCAGGCACGCCCGGGGGTCTTCTTCGAGGCCGTCAGCCGCTTGGACAGCTCGGCCGACGTGACGAACGGCAGCCCGGCGGCGCGGGCGTCCTCACGGACGCGGAGCGCGTCGTTGAAGACCACCCGCGCACACCCGAACGACCTTGCCAGCGAAGCACGCTGACCGGCACTCGGGTACACGCGGAAGGCATACCGAAGCTGCACGACGTCACCGTAGCGCTTTGGCTCATGTCATCGCGCTGGAATCCGAACCCCGATGTGCGCACCGGCCGCCATGTCGTCCACAGCCTGCACGTCCACTTGGGTTCGTCACGAAGTGCCGGCGCAGGGCCTTCCGGACGCCACGCCGACCCGCTACGAAGAAATCATGCGGGACGTATGCGCGGACTTCGAGGCCGAGTCGAAGCAGTTCGATACGAACAGGATCATGTGCATCCGCTGTTGCGCTACCCGCCCGAGATCCAGCTCTCCACACTGGTCAGCAGCCTAAAAGGCGTCAGTTCCCGAAGGCTCCGACAGGAGTACGACAGCCACGTCCGCCGCTACCTGTGGGGCGGCCGCTTCTGGTCCGGTTCCTACTACGCGGGCTCATGCGGTGGTGCGCCGCCCACCGTCGTACGCCACTACATCGAGAGTCGGCAACGCCCGACCGCCTAACCCTCGCCCCGGAGGCGCAGAGAACTCCGGCGCTCCGCTCCTCCGAGCCAGGGACGGCCTTCACGTCCGGCGTGAACGCCGGGGCGCTGGCCAAGAACAGAGGTAGCCCGCCTTGAGGTCTCGGCTCGGCGTAGTCAAGGTTTTCGGGCATGGCGAAGCCACCTCTCTCATCGGGCTGGCAGGAACCGCGATGCGGCAGGCCGTCACGCTATGCGTCCGATCAACTACCCACAAGGGTCGCTTTCAAGCCACCGTCCGCTCTCCGACCACCCCCGGCCGGACGCGCCGTGGCCCCGAACCCACCACTTCCGAGGCCGGCGTCGACCTGACTCGTGATCCAGGCCGGCATCATCCACGACATGCGGCACTGAC
>NZ_JBSFJC010000490.1:0-1072 GCF_053597855.1 Kitasatospora sp. NPDC001225 | reverse complement strand
GCAGCCAGCGCCAGCGGGCGGGGGCGTGGCCCATCGCGAGGTCGAAGCCGCGCTGCGCCTGCTCCTGGAGCGCGGCCAGGGCGGGCAGGTCCGCCACTCGGGCGGTGCGCAGCGCGGGGGCGTCCCCGGCGCCGATGCTGGGCGGGGCGGTGAGCAGCGGCCGCGAGACCGGGATGTCGATCGCGTACTCGTAGCCGAACAGCCGGTAGAAGTACGGGATTCCGATCATCACCTGGACCACGTGCCCGCGCGCGGCGGAGCGTGCGTGCGCCCATCGGAGCAGGGCCCGGACCAGGCCGCGGCCCTCGTACTCCCCGTCGGTGGCGACCATGTCGACCTGCCCGGCGGGCAGTCGGACACCGCCGAGGCGCAGCTCCTCGTCCAGCAGGGTGGCGGTGGAGACGACCCGGTCGCCGTCGACCACCACGGCGCTGGCCGACCGGCCGGCGTCCGGGTCCTCGACCACCAAGCGGTGGTCGAGCGCGTCCCCCGGGTCGCCCCGCTCCGTGAGCAGCGCGCCGATCCGCTCCTCGTCCTCCGGCCGGGACTCGCGCAGGAGCAGGCCGCCGGGCAGGGCCGTCGGCAGGGCAAAGGGTTCGTCAACGGTCATTCCCGGACCCTCGCACCGGTGGCCGCGCGCGGCCAAGGGGTTTTTGCCGAACCGGCAAGGAAGAGCGGGAACACGCCCGATGTGGAGGGGAGTTGGCGAGATCGTACCCGTCTCGGGGGTGGTCGGGTTGACGGTGGCCACGACCGGAGGGTTGGCTTCCCCCTGGGGGACGGGGGAGTGCGGGGGAATCCACGCGGGGGAATCCACGAGGAATCCAAGGGGAGGGGAGCCCATGAAGACGACGACGCTCCGGGTGGTCTGTGTCCTGGCGGCCGCGCTGCTGGCGGGCACCGCGGCACCGGCGGCCCACGCGGGGCCCGAGCCCGCGGCCACGCTCACGCTCACGTCCGGATCCGCGTCCGCGAGCGGTGACCCGGTCCGGGTGAACGTGAGCCTGGGGGTCTCGTAGCCGGTGAACGGGATGACGTCGTGGCCGGCCGCGTCCTTGGCGGCGATGGCGCC
>NZ_JBSFJC010000489.1:0-1077 GCF_053597855.1 Kitasatospora sp. NPDC001225 | reverse complement strand
GTGAACACCTCCACCTGACGTGTCGACGGCTTGTCGCCCGCCGGACGGTTGTCGCCCGCCGGACGGGCCCCGGCGGGCGCGGCCCCCAGCACCGCACCGGCGAGTACGGTGGCGAGCAGGGCGGTGGCGGTTCTGACGGTGGTGCGGTGCACGGGGGTCCTTCCGGAGGGAACGGTCTGTGGCCTGCTCCCTTCCCATGGCGATAACCTGACAATCCTGCGTCAGTGCAAGCCGATTCCCGAACCCACCGGTCA
Source organism: Kitasatospora sp. NPDC001225 (assembly GCF_053597855.1). Lineage (NCBI taxonomy): Bacteria > Bacillati > Actinomycetota > Actinomycetes > Kitasatosporales > Streptomycetaceae > Kitasatospora > Kitasatospora sp. NPDC001225. The sequence continues at coordinate 823 of NZ_JBSFJC010000489.1, read as the reverse complement.
CGCACCGGCCCGGGCCGGCCCGAAGGACAGGCGGCCGACCACCGCACAGGCCACGACGGTGCTCAACCAGGCCAGGACGGCGACCGTGATCGTCACGGGGAAAGACCACTGGAACGCCCCGATGAGGACGAGGGAACCGGCGAACGACCCGACGGTGAACACGATGCTCCCGACCTGCACCACGTCCCTGAGGCCCTCCCGGGACCGGTGCAGACCGTGGACGACCGCCGCACTGCCGGCGCTGATCAGCAGCGCCACCCCGAGGACGGGCAGCCAGGGCAGCTGAGGCTTCACCGCCCGGTGGCCGCGGTACGAGATCTGCACGACCTCCCCCTTCCAGACCCCCACGTCGATCGCGGTGCCGACCTCCACGTCCTGGAAGAAGGGCTCGCCCACGTCGTACTCGTCGCCGCCCGCGGTCTCGCGCGCGACGACCAACTTGTACGAACTGAGGTCGTTCTCCCGGTCGGTGTCCACCTTCTTCCTCACGACCCGCCCGCTCTCCAACCGCAGGCAGTCCGCACCCGCCCCGGCCGCCGACGTCCCGCACACCGGGGCCGTCCGGTACGCCACCGTCACGTCGTACGTGCGCACGAAGAGGAGGAACCCGGCCACGACGGGCCCCAGCCCCGCCAGCACGATCAGCACCCGCCCCGCCGCCCGGAGCCGCGCCGCCCGCCTGCTCGGCTTGATGACCGGTTCCGTCCCGACGTCCATCGCACCCTCACCCACCCCACGACACCTGCCCGTTGCATCCGCGGGCCTCCCGGCTCGCGGGCCGGCTGGTCGGTGCCGGGGTGACGCCGGGCGCGATGGTGGCGCT
>NZ_JBSFJC010000488.1:0-1081 GCF_053597855.1 Kitasatospora sp. NPDC001225 | reverse complement strand
GCGTCGTCGCCGTACTGCCGGCCGGCCTGGACCAGCAGGGTGCCGAGCCCGGCCAGCCCCCGGCACCAGGAGAGGTAGCGGCGGGTCGCCCCGGGTGCGCGGGCGGCGGCGATGATGCCGGGGAGGTCGGCCGCGAGGCCGTCCACGATCTCCCGGGCGGTGCGCCGGGACGCCTCGTCGGGCATCGCGAGCAGGAAGTGGGCGACGCCCGCGCGGCCGTGCGCGAAGCCCTCCGCGAGGGCGGCGGTGCCGGGGTTGGGATCCTCCCCGAGGTCGTCCAGCGGGCGGCCGACCAGTTCGGCGGCGCAGTCGGCCGCCGCCGCCCGGTGCGCTCCCGTCTCTGAGTCGAGCCCGGCGAGCAGCAGGTGCCCGGTGCCGATCCCGGCCGTCCCCGCGATCTGGTCGACCCCCGTACCCTCGTACCGGCGGGGCTCCGGGGGCTGGGTGCCCAGCGCGGCGGCCGCCTCGGCGAGGAACAGGTCCACGCCCGTACGGCCCTGGTGGAGCGAGCCGTCCAGGTGGTCGAGGGCCGGGTGGGCGGCCGTCCAGGCGGCCAGGTCGGCGGCGGCGGAGCGGGCGTCCGGGCGGTCCGGGTGCTGGAGCAGTTCGAGGCCGAGGCCGGCGGCGCCGTCGTACAGCGAGAGCAGGGTCCGGGGCCGCTCGGCGCCCGGGTCGGCGGCGAGCAGCTCGCGGGCCATCCGGACGCAGGTGGTGACGGTGTGGTCGAGCGCGCCGTCCAGGACGCTCCACCGGGTCTCCGCGTTCCACCGGGCACGGCGGGCCCGCCTGGCCGGCACCGTCCCCTCGCGCAGCCGGGCCGCCGTGGCCGCACGCCGCTCCGGGTCGGGGCTCAGCAGGCCCTCGACGAGTTCCGCCGCCGGGTGCCCGGGCTCCGGGAGGGCGGCGCGCAGGCAGGCCAGGGTGCGGTCGCGGTTGGTCGCCGGGTCGGGGTCGATCACCACCGGGTCGAGGCCGGTGAGGGCGTGGTGCAGGGTGGCGCCCAGCGCGTAGTGGTCCTCGGTGGGGTCCTCCCCGGTGGCGCCGGGCAGGCCGTACCCGGCTGTGGCGCCCGGCGGGCGGT
>NZ_JBSFJC010000487.1:0-1096 GCF_053597855.1 Kitasatospora sp. NPDC001225 | reverse complement strand
GTGTTCGTCGTCCCAGAGGGCCGGACCGGCGTGGGACTGCCGGGGGCTGGGCTGCTGCCGGGACTGCGCGTCGGTCGTCGCCGTCCGGTCGGCACCGGTGCATCGGGCGTAGGAGGTCAGCGAGGCGGCGAACTGGGTGAAGGCCGCTTCCCGCCGGGCGGCGAGCAGGTCGATCCGCAGGCCGGACTCCCGGAGGATGCCGTCGTGTGTGGACTGCCCGGCGTACTGTCCGCGCGCGACCGGCGACAGCGTCTCGACGGCCGTCTTCGCGGCGGCGGCCAGCTCGCGGTGGACGCCGTCGACGGCGGTGGCGGACGCGGCGAGGTACCAGGCGAGGCTGGCCTCAGGGCTCTCCTCGGGGTGGCGCCGCAACAGGGTCCAGACGTCGTCCACACCGAGCCGCTCGTAGACGCGGTGCGCGGCGGGCTTCGCCAGTTGGTCGTGCGGGTTCACTCGGTCGTCTCCATCCGGGCGATGAGGGAGCGGACCAGGGTGGGCAGGCTGTCGGGGCCGTTGCCGCCCAGGCGCACGAAGCTGACCGACTCCTTGAGGAGCTCGTGGGCGTCCTCGGTCAGGGCGCCGACGATCTCCATGCACGCTTCGGTGAAGTCCGACGCAGCGCCCTCGGCCCGGCCCAGGACCTGGAGGTAGAGGCCGGGCGGGAGCGCGGCTTCGGCCGCCAGGGTGGTGACCGTCTCCCGGTCGCTCGGGGTGTAGCCGGACAGGTCGAAGCCCTCCAGCTCCCCGGGGACGGTGGGCGCGGCACCGGGGCGCGGTGGAAGACCGGCCATGGTGGCCAGGGTGTCGACGGTCTGCGTCAGTTCGGAGAGCGACTCGGTGAGCCAGCCCAGGGCGGAGGCGTAGGAGGCCAGGGTGAACAGGGTGGCCGGGGCGGTCGGCAGCTCCTCGTCGAGCAGGTCCTCCATGCGGTCCGCGAGGGCCGTGAGCACCTCGGGCCCGGCGGCGAGCGGGCCGAGGACGGGGTGGAGGTAGGAGCGGGAGAGCGGCGTTGAGTTGTCAAGGGAGTTCGCATAGAGATGATCGATCATCGCTCAAACTACCCGCCAGTAGCGGTTGACGGGCCACCCGATCACTC
>NZ_JBSFJC010000486.1:0-1097 GCF_053597855.1 Kitasatospora sp. NPDC001225 | reverse complement strand
AGCGATCGGTTCGATCGTCGACGCCGTCGGGCCGGGGAACGTGCGACTCGACACGGTGCGACGTCTGCGTGCCTGCCTTCCCGGGCTGCCGCAGGAGAGTGACCGCGTCCGGGCGCTGACGGCGGTCCTCAGACGGTTGGAGAGCGCGGCGGGCTGACGTTGCCCCCGCTGGCCGCCGGGGTCGGTGGAGGGACGGCCGACTCAGACCGGCCAGGCGTCGCCTGAGTGCCAGTGCTCGACCCATTCCGCGAAGCCCCAGGCCTCGGCGCCGGGCACCGAGATCGCGCCGACGTCGGACACCATCCAGACCTCGCCCCGGTGGGGCCCGGCCGTCGCCAGGAGCCAGAACGACTGGCCGTCCTCCGAGCCGAGGACCACCGATCCGTGGGTGAAGGCGGCGTGGATGCGGGGATCGTCCGGATCGGCCTCGCCGTCGTCCTCCCACAGCCAGGCGTCGTCCAGCGGGAACGGTTCGCCGGGCAGGCGCGGCCCCAGGTCCGGCCGGTTCGCGGGCAGCCATCCCAGGGCTGGAGCCCCCCGTCCTCGGCAGGTCCGAGGCTGCTGCCGTTGCTGATCTCCGCGGTGAAGGTCCGGTAGGGCTCCGGAAGCGTGACCCCGTTCGCGGCCTCCCACTCCGCGACGCCGCCGTACCCCATGGCAGGCTCCCGCCACTCCGAAGGGAACGCGGCGCCCAGGGTGGCGAGGGCGGTCTCATCGGGGCGCTGATCACATGCTCGGGTCACGGGAGGATCTTCTCAGGGGCGACCGACTTCCGATCCGGCGGCCCTGGTGCCTCGGCGTGGTCGCAGGGCGGCGCCGGCGCCCAGGGGCGAGCCGCTGGTCCCTGACCCCGGGCCGCCTGAGCGTCCAGCGGCATGACGTGGAGCGAAGGCGTGAAGGCGTCCCCGAAGGGGGCCCGGTCCCGGTCACGCCGGTGGGATCGGGCCGAGGTAGGTGCCGCCGGAGGCGTCGATGGCCTGGCCGGTCACCCAGCGGCCCTGCGGGCCGGCGAGGAAGCCCACGACGTCCGCGACGTCCTCCGGCAGGTACGAAAGTAGGGACTAGTGATCCGGCGGTGGCTTGTGGAAGCGCCGTCG
>NZ_JBSFJC010000485.1:0-1097 GCF_053597855.1 Kitasatospora sp. NPDC001225 | reverse complement strand
GCAGGCGGTGGTGGTGCTCAAGGAGAAGGTCCTTCGGTCGTACGGCCGGCGGCGCGCGGGCGCGCCGGACCGGGGCATGCGCAGGCATGACAGCCCCCTCGGCTCGGTGCGGCTGCGGAGAGAAGAGTCCGCGGAATCCGGGATTTAGTACGGCCGGGAAGAAGAGGTAGAAGCCCCTCACCAGGCACGGCAGTGCAGACAAGGAGGGAAGGGTGGTCCATCAACTCCATTTCCTGGAGGGCCTGTTGGGGGAAACAGGATCCCGACCAGCGGGCCGCGGCCAGCGACCGGGGGCGTTGGCGTCACCGCCGGCTCCGCACGGCGAGAGCGGCAGGTGCGGTCGGCGCTGGTGCCGGGCCGCCCAGGTCCGCCGGAGCAGGCGGGACGGTGGTGGCCGACCGGCCCAGCGCGGCTTGCCGGCGAAGGTCGTCGGACGGGGCCGAGAGGTGCCGGGCGGTCTGGGCCAGGGTCCGGGCGCCGTGGCGGAGTTCGTCGCGGGCGGTTTCGACGGCGTACTCGATCACCCGGACCGCGTCCTTGCGGGCCTCCCGGGTCCAGGGGAGACGACGGGCTTCGGCGGTTTCGCCGAGGAAGCCAAGCTGCCGCGCGACCTGGCCGAGAGCGGCGGAGGCTTCGCCGAGACTGCCGACGGCTTCGGCGTACACCGAAGCGGCGCGGATCGTATCGCCGTGTGCGGGCTGCTTGGCGGCCCAGGCGGAGAACTCGTCCCCCAGTTCCCGGATGAACGTGCCGAGCGCAGCTATCCGCTGGCCGACCTGCACGGCGTCCGGCACGTCGGCGGGTCCGGTGATGGAAGGCAGCAGTGCTTCCTGCTGCAGCAGGGCGCTTGCCCGGGTGCGGAGGGCGAGCGGTTCGTCGATGGGTGCGTTCACGGGTGGTTCCTGGAGGCGGTGTTGGGGGCGGTTCAGCGCGAGCGCACAAGGGACAGGGACACGGGCGCGGCCACGGCGGCAGCCCGCGTGAACGGCGCGGACCCGGGGAGGGCGCCGGTCGAGCGGGCCCGGGCGGCTTCGACCCGAGTCTGCTGTGCATCGATGATCGAGACCGTCGTCCGGATGGACCGCCGGGCCTCCGCC
>NZ_JBSFJC010000484.1:0-1098 GCF_053597855.1 Kitasatospora sp. NPDC001225 | reverse complement strand
GTCACCCGGCCCGGCATCCCGTCGCTGATTACCCGGGCGTCCGCCGGAGGCGGCGCCGAGCGGTCGAAGTCCGACGGCGGCGAGGCAGCCCCGGCCCCGGCCGCCCCGCGTGTCCAGGGTGCCAACCTGGCAGACTCCGTCGCTCCGTCCGCTGTCGGGAGCTCTCCGGCTTCCGGTACGGCCTCGGCCCCGAGCGTTCCCGCTCCTCCGGCACCGGTCGGCCCCGCCGTTCCCCCGCTGCCGGCACCGGCTGCTGGTAGTCCGGGCCCGACTGGAGGCCCGGATCCGGGACGCTTCGTCTACCCGAACCGGACCGCCGAGCCCGGGTCCTGACCAGCATCCTCCTTCCCCGGGGTGGGCGGCCCAGCGCCGCCCGCCCCGGGCCCACCATCCCCGAAGGAGCCCCGCGATGACGTCCAGAAGAGCGCCGCGCCCCCGCCCGCCGCCCGCACGCGCCTCCCTGGAACCCCGATGTCCTCCACTCCGAAGTCCGACGCCACCCCCGCGTCCGTCAAGTTCCCCCACCGCTCCAAGCGCGGCATCCTGCTCGGCCTCAGCGCCCCGCAGCTGGTCGCCTCCGCCGCCACCGGCCTGCTGCTGCTCGCCGTCCTCACCACCCGCGGCGTCACCGGCGCCCTCCAGCTCATACCTGTCTGGGCCACGGTCGCCGCCGCCGTGTTCGTCCGCTACCGCGGTCGCACCCTCGCCGACTGGGCGCCGGTCGCCGCCCGCTACGCGCTGCGCCGCCTGCGGGGCCAGCTGCTCTGGCTCACTCGCCCCTCCTCCCGTCCGGTGCGCGAGGGCCTGCTGCACCTTCCTGGCAGCGCGGCCAGCCTGCGCGTGGTCACCGCCCCGGACCGCCGCTACGGCGCCGTCCACGACCCGCACGCCAGCACCCTCACCGCGATCGTCAAGGTGAGCAGCCGCGCCTACGCCCTGCTCGACCCCGGCACCCAGAACGCCAACGTCAACGGCTGGGGCCGTGCCCTCGCCGCCCTCGCCCGCACCGGCCAGGTCGCCCGGATCCAGGTGATCGAGCGCACCGTGCCGGACTCCGGCGACGCCCTCCGCCGGTACTGGGAGGAGCACGGCCGGCCC
>NZ_JBSFJC010000483.1:0-1098 GCF_053597855.1 Kitasatospora sp. NPDC001225 | reverse complement strand
CGGAGAAGCAGGAGGCCGCGGTGAGCACCCAGCTGCGGTCGACCAGCGTGCCGGTGCAGGCCCGCAGGTTGTCGCCGATCGCCAGGTGCGCGGTGTAGGCGTAGGTGTCGTTGGCGGCCGCGTCGCCGACCACGGCGCCGGCCGGGGGCGTGGCGAGGGTGGTCAGAGCGCCGGCGGCGAGGACGGTGGCCAGGGCGCCGGCCCGCAGGTTGCGGGTCGAGGAGTTGCGAGGCATAGGGGATTCCCGGAGGTGAGAGGTGGGAGGTGGATGCGCGGGTGGCTGTCAGCCGGTGACGGTCAGTTCGAGGAGGCTGGTCGCGTTGCCGTTGCTGCCCTTGCCGACAGGCTGGAAGCCGTCCTTGGGGACCTCGAGGGTCTGCTGGGTGGTGCCGTCGGTGAGGCCGGCCCGGACCGCGCGGCCGCCGGAGGTCTGGATGGCGAAGACCTGGGGCAGCTCGAGGGTGAGCGACCCGGTGGTGCCGGAGACGGTGAAGCAGATCTGGTTGTCCGGGTTGCCCGGGGCCATGGTCCAGACCTGGATCTGGTTGGGCTTGGAGCATTCGCCGAGCAGGATGTGGCCGTCGCCGCGCAGCAGCTTCACCTTGGTGATGGCGGCGGCGCCGGGGTAGGCGAAGTCCTCGACCGCGGGCGGTGCGGCGGAGTTGTCGGCGGGGGTGGTGTCGGCTGCGGCGAGTGTGGTGGCGCCGGCGAGGGCCGTGGCGGTCACGGCGGCGGCGGCCAGCCACCGGCCTGCGGTGGCGCGGCCGGTCCTTCTGGCCGTGCGGAGGGGGGTGTGGGTCACCTGGGGCTCCATCGGGAAGGTGAGCGGGGAGCGGTGCGGGCTGGTCCGGGTCAGCCGGTGACGCGCAGTTCGAGCAGGGCGGCCGGCTTGCCGTTGCCGGAGCCGCTGCCGATCCCGACGGGGAGGGCGGTGCCCTTGGCGATGTCGACGCTCTGCGCGCCGTCGACGCTGGTGAGCTTGGCGTTGAGCGAGTAGGCGTCGGTGCGGATGCGGAACACGTTGGGCACCTCCAGGGCGAGGTAGCCGGTGGTGCTGGTGGCGCGGAAGCAGATCTGGTTGCCGCCGGCGTTGGGCAG
>NZ_JBSFJC010000482.1:0-1102 GCF_053597855.1 Kitasatospora sp. NPDC001225 | reverse complement strand
GGTGGCGGTGACCGCGACGTTGGTGATGGCGTCGGCCGGCACGACGGCCCCGCCCGGGACGGTCAGTTCGGTGTCGAAGCTGCGGAAGGTGGCGAAGGAGGAGAAGGCGCCGGAGGCCGCACCGGGCACCGCGCAGCCGCCCGTCCAGAAGCCGCTGCTGGACGGCGAGTTCCTCCAGCTGCCGATCTTCCCGAAGTGGCTGCTCGCGCTGCTGGCGGCGCTGATCGCGCTGCTGCTGGCCTGGTTCGCCCTGGTCCGCCCGGCGGTGCGCAGCTCCGCGAAGCAGGCGGCCGAGAAGGCCGTCGCCCAGCAGATCGCCACCCCGGCCCCGCCCGCCGGCGTTCCGGCCGGTGACACACCGGGCAGCCCCGGTACCGGGAGCACCCCGGGCGGCCAGACCAAGCCGGGCGCCGGGAAGCCGACCACCGGCCCGGGCAGCCAGGGCGGTCCGGGCGGCCTGGCGGTGCCGGGGACCGGCCAGCAGAGCTCCGCCGCGATCGACGTCGTGACCGAGACCGGAACCGCCAAGACCGGCAGTTACCAGGTGCCGCACGGCAAGGTCTTCGACATCACCGACCTCGTGGTCGCCAACTTCCAGGGCGACCAGGGGCTGGTGACCATCATGGCCGGCAACACGACCATCACCACGATCGCCTTGGAGACCTTCCGCAACCAGGACTACCACTGGGTGACTCCCCTCCAGGTCCCCGAGGACCAGGCCGTGACCGCGAACGTGACCTGCGAGGTGCCGGGCACCCCGGCCTCGGGCAAGCAGGCGCCCACGTGCCACGAACTCCTCAACGTCAGCGGGACCCTGAGCGACATCCGGCAAGGAAACTGAGCGTTTCCAGGCCGTTCGTCTCCGAATTCCCGCTCCTCCCCCACGTCCCCCTCACGTCTCGTGACCATGTCAATACCCGACGGACACTGTTGCATCGTGCACCCGTCCGAACCAAACCGACCCGCCCGTAACCTGCTGTGATCTGCCCCTGAGGGCAACCGGCCTGGTCCCTGAGGGCAACCGGTGCGCCCCCACGGGCGGTTCGGGATGCCCGACCCGGAAAAGCCGAACGCCGGTCCCCGCCCAACCAGGGCGGGGACC
>NZ_JBSFJC010000481.1:0-1129 GCF_053597855.1 Kitasatospora sp. NPDC001225 | reverse complement strand
ACTCGGGGGACGCGCCGGGCTCGGGAGACGCGCCGGGCTCGGGGGTGCCCGGGAGGGTGGCCGGTGCCGGGCCTGCGGGACACGCCCCGGGGGCCTGCCGTCGAACCCGCGTCAGGCGGCGAAGCCGCCGTCCACCGCCAGCTCGGCGCCGGTGACGTACCGGCCGCCCTCGCCGACCAGGTAGGAGACCGCGGCGGCGACCTCCGCGCCGGTGCCGAAGCGGCCGAGCGCGGTGAGCTCGCGCTGGCCCTCCGCCGCGGGGCCGCCGGCCGGGTTCATGTCGGTGTCGATCGGCCCCGGGTGGACCAGGTTGGCGGTGATCCCGCGCGGCCCGAGCTCCCGGGCCAGCGCCTTGGTCAGGCCGATCAGCGCGGCCTTGCTGGTCCCGTACAGCGTGGCGCCGGGGAAGGCGACGCGCTGGGCTATGCAGCTGCCGAGGTTGACGATCCGCCCGCCCTCGGTCAGGTGCGCGGAGGCCGCCCGGGCGTACAGGAAGGGTGCCCGGACGTTCACCTCCAGGACCCGGTCGACGTCCTCCAGCGTGAGGTCGCCGATCGGGCCGAGGACGCCGACGCCCGCGTTGTTCACCAGGACGTCCAGCCTCCCGAACCGCTCGACGACGGCCTCGACCACGCCCCGCACCGCCTCCGGGTCGGCGCTGTCCGCCCGTACGGCCCAGCCGTTCCGCCCCATCGCGGTGATCTTCGCGGCGACCTCCTCGGCCCGCTCCGCGCCGCCCTGGTAGGTCAGCACCACGTGGGCGCCGTCCTCGGCGAGCCGCAGGGCGACCGCCGCCCCGATCCCCCGGCTGCCGCCGGTCACCAGGGCCACCTTGCCGTCGAGGCTGTCGAGCACTGCCGCACCGTTCATCGTCATATCTCCAGAACTCCTCGTTCCGATCTCGGACATGACTCGATCCTGGCCCGGGGCCCTTCAAACCTCCGGCGGTATTCGGACGTTGCGTTCAACGTTCAACCAAGTCGCGACGTGCTCCCATGCCCCGGCGTGTGCGCCGACCACCGGTGGTGCGGTCCGACCGCCGGCCGCCCGGTCCGGGGCGACCGAGGTGGTGGTGCTCACCACCTACGCCGACGACGAATCGCTGTTCCCGGCGCTCCAGGCCGGGGCG
>NZ_JBSFJC010000480.1:0-1145 GCF_053597855.1 Kitasatospora sp. NPDC001225 | reverse complement strand
GTCTCGCCCGCGGGCTCCACCCGGCCGGCGGCCGGGGCGGCGTCCTCGGGTTCGGGCAGGGCCTTGCGGTCGACCTTGCCGTGGGCCAGCAGCGGCAGCCGGTCGAGGACGACGAACCGGGCGGGGACCATGTAGTCCGGCAGGACGGCGCCGAGCTCCGCGCGCAGTTCGGCGGGGGCGGGGGCGGTTCCGCCGCCCGGGCGCTCGAGGTAGGCGACGAGGTTCTGCCTGATCCCCTCGCCCCGGACGGTCACGAAGGCCTGGGTCACGCCGGGCAGCGCGGTGAGGGCGGCCTCGATCTCGCCGGGCTCGACCCGGTAGCCGCGGACCTTGATCTGGTCGTCGGCGCGTCCGAGGTATTCCAGCGTGCCGTCCGTCCGCCAGCGGGCGAGGTCGCCGGTGCGGTACATCCGGCCGCCGGTCGCGGCGAACGGGTCGTCGAGGAAGCGTTCCGCGGTCAGGTCGGGGCGGCCCAGGTAGCCGCGGGCGAGCCGGTGCCCCCCGAGGTGGAGCTCCCCGGTCACGCCGGGCGGCACCGGCCGCCGGGCGCCGTCCAGTACGTAGCAGCGCGCGCCCGCGAGCGGGGTGCCGATCGGCGTGTTCCCCGGGCCGTGGTCCTCCGGGTGGACCTCGTGGACGGTGACGCCGACCGTCGCCTCGGTGGGGCCGTAGTGGTTGAACACCGCGCACCGGCCGAGGCCGGCCAGGTCGGCGGCCCAGGCCCGGGACGAGGCCTCGCCGCCGAGCACCAGGGCCCGGTGCGGCAGCAGGCGCTCGAGCGGGGCGTCGGCGGACAGCGCGGCCAGGTGGGAGGGCGTCATCTTGAGGTAGTCGAGCCGCGACGCCTCGATGTGCCCGGCGAGTTCGGCGCCGGCGATGCGGCGGGGCAGCAGGTGGACCTGGCCGCCGGTGGTCAGCGCCAGGTAGAGCATCGTGATGCTGAAGTCGAAGGACAGGGACTGCAGCAGGCCGTAGCGGGCGCCGGGTTCGATCCGCAGCCGGTCCCGCACGCCGGCCAGGTAGTTGAGGATCTCGCGGTGCTGCACCGCGACGCCCTTGGGCTGCCCGGTGGACCCGGAGGTGTAGATGACGTACGCGAGGTCGTCGGGGCCGGAGGCCTCCGGGAGCGGCGCGTCGTCCGGGGC
>NZ_JBSFJC010000479.1:0-1146 GCF_053597855.1 Kitasatospora sp. NPDC001225 | reverse complement strand
GACCGGGAGCCCGCCCCCGACGTGGTGGCGGCGGCACCGGCCGTCCTCCGGCTCGGGAGCGCCCGCGCCGAGCCGGGGTCCGCGGCGGCGCCGACCCCGCCCGGCGACCTCGCCTACGTGCTGTACACCTCCGGCTCGACCGGGCGGCCCAAGGGGGTGGAGATCGGGCACCGGGCGCTGGTGAACCTCCTGACCTCCTTCGCCGAACGGCTGGGCTCGGGCCCCGGGGACGTCTGGCTCGGCCTGACCTCGCTCTCCTTCGACATATCCGGGCTGGAGATCCTGCTGCCACTGGTCACCGGCGGCCGGCTGGTCCTCGCCCCGGAGGGCGCCGCCCTGGACGCGCCCGGCACGGTCGGGCTGGTCCGGCGCGAGGGCGTGACCCACCTCCAGGCGACCCCCGCGGGCTGGCGCGTGCTGCTCAGCGCCGGGTCGCTGCCGGCCGGGCTGACCGGGATCGTCGGCGGGGAGGCCCTGCCGCTGCCGCTGGCCCGCGAACTCCGCGGCTCCCTCCAGCGGTTGATCAACGGGTACGGCCCGACCGAGGCGACGATCTACGCGACCTGCGCCGACGTCCCGGCCGGACCGGAGGCCGTGGTGATCGGCGGGCCGGTCGCCAACACCCGGGCGTACGTCCTGGACGCGGACGGCCGGCCGCTGCCGATCGGGATCCCCGGCGAGCTCCACCTGGGCGGCGACGGCGTCGCGGACGGCTACCGCGGCCGCCCCGAACTGACGGCGGAACGCTTCGTCGAGGACCCGTTCGCCGGAACCGGTGGCCGGATGTACCGCACCGGTGACCTCGCGGCGTGGACGCCGGACGGCGAACTGGAGTTCCACGGCCGGATCGACGACCAGGTGAAGATCCGCGGCCACCGGATCGAACTGGGCGAGATCGAGGCCGCGCTGCTCGACCACCCGGCGGTCGCCGCGGCCGCCGTCGCCGTGTGCGGGCAGGCCGAGGGGGACCCCGCGCTCGTCGGCTACCGGGTGGCCGCACCCGGCGGCGAACCGCCGTCCGACGCGGACCTGCGGGACCACCTGCTGCGCACCCTCCCCGCGGTCATGGTGCCCCGGCAGTTCGTGGCCCTCGACCGCCTGCCGCTCACGGCGAGCGGCAAGCTCGACCTGCTCGCCGCAGCCGAT
>NZ_JBSFJC010000478.1:0-1146 GCF_053597855.1 Kitasatospora sp. NPDC001225 | reverse complement strand
GCGCGGCGACCCTCCTCCGAGCCGTCGGCAGGTCAGGCCGGTCCCAGGCCCGGTTCTTCGGGTACTCCGCCACCGTGGCGGCGATCAGGAACCTCCGCGGTTGCCTGTTCCGCGCTTCGCTCACCCCAGGCCCTCGGCGATCGCCTTCCCACACAGGGCGTCGGTCAGGTACGCCGTCGCGTCGTGTGCGTGCGTGCCGTTGGACAGCAGTCCCGAGCGCAGCCGCTCGCCGAAGACCGGCCGCAGGTCCTTCACCAGGGCCACCACGTCCCCCGTGCCGGCCAGATTCGTCCACGCCATCCCGTCTCCGCCCGGCCACACCCCGCGAACCCCCGTGCCGGCCCGTTCGGGAACCGGCTGGAGGCGGTCGAACACCAGATTGCGGATGCCCAGCGGCGAACCGATCGTCACCAGCGCCCGCACCCCGTGCCCCGGCAGCGCGCACAGCGCCTCGTAGGCCACCACCGAGCCCAGCGAGTGCGCCACCACCACTCGGGTGTCCGGGCCGATCCGCGCCATGACCCGACCGCGGACCCGCTCACGAACCTGCTGGTCCGTCAGGTACTCGCGGACCTGCTTCAAATCGCTGACGACCATCCGCAACGCCACGTCCGAGAAGAACCTCGACCCGGACAGAGCCCGCAGGGCGGCCTGGACCGAACGTGGTGTCGCCACCAGGGTGTCGGCCGCGCCTGGGGGCACCACCCCTGCATCGACCTCCGACGCGGCTGACCACCAGGCGGCGAGAAGTTCCCGTTCGAAGCCGTCCTCCACATCCCTGGCGGTATACGGCGGAATTCCGGCCGAGAGCATCCGGCCGACCGGACGGAACACGTCCCCGTAGAAGCCCACCGCGACGTCCTCCTCCCCCAGCACGTCCGCGACCGCACCGGCCCGCCGCAGGCCGTCGCGCAGCGCCGGCCACCACACCGCCCGCAGCCGGTCCTCCCCCTGCACCTGCTGCCCTATCCCGTGCACACACACCACCCGGGCCACGACCACCACCCCCAGCAGACCAGAACGCCGCCAACCGCAGCGGATTCACACCTACCAGCCCCCGTCATGCCCGTCTGCCGAATCAGCGAAATCGACAGCCTGCCTCCGGTGCACGTCCCACGGGTTCGAAGCCGTCCTCGAACCCATCCT
>NZ_JBSFJC010000477.1:0-1158 GCF_053597855.1 Kitasatospora sp. NPDC001225 | reverse complement strand
GGCACCGTCCTGCTGCTGGCCACCGGCTGGGCCCGGCACTGGGGCACCGACGCCTACCTCGCGCTTGAGGATCTTCCCGGTCGGCCCCTTGGGCAGCGCGTCGACCGTCCACACCAGCCGCGGGTACTTGTACGGGGCCACCCGCTCCCGGACGAAGCCGCGGATCTCCTCCGGGGTCGCCGCGGCGCCCTCGCGCAGCACCACGGCGGCGGCCACCTCCTGGCCGTGGGTGGGGTGGGGGACGCCGATCACCGTGGCCTCGGCCACCGCCGGGTGCTCGTACAGCACGTCCTCCACCTCCCTCGGGTAGACGTTGAAGCCGCCGCGGATGATGACGTCCTTGCGGCGGTCGACGATCCGGAAGTCGCCCCGCTCGTCGCGGGTGCCGAGGTCCCCGGTGTGCAGCCAGCCGTCCCGGACGGTCCGCGCGGTGGTGTCCGGGCGGCCCCAGTAGCCCTTCATCACGTTGTGGCCCCGGATCACCACCTCCCCGACCGTGCCGTCCGGCACCTCCCGGCCGGACTCGTCGACGATCCGCATCCGCACCCCCTCGACGGGGATGCCGATGGTGCCCGCGGTCCGCTCCCGGTCGCTGCGGTTGGCGCAGGCCAGCGGCGAGGACTCGGACAGCCCGTAGCCCTCCAGCACCACGCAGCCGAAGTCGGTCTCGAAGCCGCGCAGCACCTCCGGCGGCATCGGCGCGCCGCCGCCCAGGCACACCCGCAGCGAGGAGACGTCGTGCCCGGCGCGTCGCGGGTGGGTCAGCATCAGGGTGTACATGGTCGGGACGCCGAGGAAGACGCTCACCCGGTCGCGCTGGATCACCGCGAGGGCGGCCAGCGGGTCGAAGCGCCGCACCAGGGTCAGGCAGGCCCCGACGGCCACCGCGCAGTTGAGGCCGATCACCTGGCCGAAGGAGTGGAACAGCGGCAGCCCGCCGAAGATCACGTCCCGTTCGACCAGGCCCAGCACCTGGATACCGGCCCGCACGTTGCACACGATGTTGCGGTGGGTCAGCTCGGCGCCCTTGGGCGCCCCGGTGGTGCCGGAGGTGTAGAGGATGACCGCGGTGTCCTCTCCCCCGCGGCCCCCGGCGGCGGTCGGCGGGTCGGCCGGCTGCTCCGCGAGCGCCGCCGCGAGGGCGGCCGGCTCGACGGC
>NZ_JBSFJC010000476.1:0-1161 GCF_053597855.1 Kitasatospora sp. NPDC001225 | reverse complement strand
GCCCTCGGCGCCTGCCGGGCGACGGGCCGGGCGACGGGCCGCTCCGGGCCCGACAGCGACACCGCCGCCTCGCCCGCCGCGAGGGCCTGGCGCAGCGCCGCGGCCATCGTCGCCGCGTCGGGCCAGCGCTCGCCGGGGTCCTTGGCCATCGCCCGCTCGACCACCGCGCGCACCGGCGCGGGCACGTCCCCGGGCAGCGGCGGGACGGGCTCCGTCAGGTGCTTGAGGATCAGTTCGAGGGCGGTCTCCCCGTCGTACGGGAGCCTCCCGGCGAGGCACTCGTAGAGGACCACGCCGAGCGCGTAGAGGTCCGCCGAGGCGGTGACCGTCCCGGTGGAGGCCTGTTCCGGTGCCTGGTAGGCGGCGGTGCCCAGCACCACCCCGGGTACGGTGAACCGGGGGTCGCAGGCGGGGCCGGCGATGCCGAAGTCCGCGATCACCGTCCGGTCGCCGTTGACCATCAGGTTGGCGGGTTTGATGTCCTGGTGGACCACCCCGGACGCGTGCGCGGCCTCCAGCGCCTCCAGCACCTGGAGGGCCAGCCGCAGGGCCTCGGCCACCGGCAGGGCTCCGCGCCGCTCCAGGACGGCGCTCAGCGGCTGACCGTCGATCAGCTCCATCACCAGGTAGCCGACCGGGCGCCGCCCGTACGCACCGCCGTGCCCGTCGCCGTGCGCGTCGCCGCTGGCCCCGTCGCCGCCGCTGTGCCCGTAGTCGTACACGCCGACGATGCCCGGGTGCCGCAGCCGGGCCATGACGCGGGCCTCGGCGTGGAAGCGCTCGGCGAAGCCGGGCTCGTCCAGCAGGGCCGGCTTCACCACCTTGACCGCCACCCGGCGGCCCAAGACCTCGTCCTCGGCGAGCCACACGTCGCCCATCGACCCGCCGCCGAGCCAGTCCACCAGCCGGTAGCGGTCGGCGAGCACGGTGCCGCGCAATGCTTCTCCCTGAATCGAGCCCGAGGGGGCCGGAGCGGATCCGGGGGCCGGCCCGGTCCCCTGGGCGCGCCCTGGTCCGGGACGCCCTCCGAGGATCGTGGCACCGGCTGATAGTTACTGACTTGCCATCATATGAATGATGTTCAGCTCGGGCCATCACCACCCCGCGCCCGCGGCACCACGAACGGCGGGGCGGCACCGCAGTGCCGCCCCGCCCACCGAA
>NZ_JBSFJC010000475.1:0-1172 GCF_053597855.1 Kitasatospora sp. NPDC001225 | reverse complement strand
GGCTACGACCCGGACCGCAACACCTTCACCCAGTCGTACGGCTCACGCGAACTCGACGCCTCCCTGCTGCTGATCCCCCAGGTCGGCTTCCTACCCCCGGACGACAAGCGCGTCATCGGCACCATCGAGGCCATCCAGCGAGAACTGTCCACCGAGGACGGATTCGTCCTGCGCTACCCCACCGACGGCGGAGTGGACGGCCTGCCGGGCGACGAAGGCGCCTTCCTCGCCTGCTCCTTCTGGCTCGCCGACGCCCTCGCCCTGATCGGCCGCACCGACGAGGCCCGCGAACTGTTCGAGCGCCTGCTGTCGATCCGCAACGACGTCGGCCTGCTCGCCGAGGAGTGGGACCCGCGCCTCAAGCGCCAGGTCGGCAACTTCCCCCAGGCCTTCAGCCACGTCCCGCTGATCGACACCGCCCTGCGGCTCACCCAGCCCCTCGGCCCGGAATCCGAGGACACCACAGCTCCGTGAGACCGGCAGACCACAGGGCCGGGAAGTGATCAACACCACACTGGTTCCGCCTCTCGCCGGTGGTGCAGACTGAGCGCTTCGCGCACGCCCCACATCCGGGCGCGCGGATTCCGTTCAGGGGGGTTTGATGGAACGTCGTACGGTTCTGCGTGGACTGGTGGGCCTGCCGGTCGGAGCGATGGCGGTGCTCTCCGCCGCCCGACCGGCCTGGGCCGACTTCACCACGACGGTGAACCCGTCGGCCAACTGGGGGACCTGGGAAGGGTGGGGCACCTCGCTGGCCTGGTGGGCCAACCAGCTCGGCCCCCGGGAGGACCTGGCCGATGTGCTGTTCAGCCGGAAGACCGTCCGGTTCCAGGGGCAGACGGTACCCGGGCTGGGGATGAACGTGGTCCGCTACAACGTCGGCGGCTCGGGAACGAACAGCATCGGCGGCCGGACGATGAAGCCCGGTCCGACACTGGACGGCTTCAAGCAGATCGAGGGCTACCAGCTCGACTGGGCCTCCGCGGACCCGCAGTCGTCCAGCTGGAACTGGAACGCCGACGCGCACCAGCGCGACATGATGTGGCTGGCCCGGGACCGCGGCGCCGACAGGTTCGAGCTCTTCAGCAACTCGCCGATGTGGTGCGCGGAGGCGATCAGCTGGTGGCGCCCGGGGGCGAGCCGGAGCAGGGTGTAGCGCAGCAGCGGCGGGC
>NZ_JBSFJC010000474.1:0-1205 GCF_053597855.1 Kitasatospora sp. NPDC001225 | reverse complement strand
GGCCGCGACCTCCCAGGCCACCCGACACCCCCGGAGGAACCATGGACTACGGTCTCGGCGTACGGCTCGACCGGCCGTTCGCGCAGGCGGTGGAGGCGGTCACCGCCGCGCTCAAGGAGCAGGGCTTCGGCGTCCTGACCACCATCGACGTCCGGGCGACGCTGCGCGAGAAGATCGGCGCGGAGGTCGAGGACTACCTGATCCTCGGCGCCTGCAACCCCGCCCTCGCCCACCGCGCGCTCCAGGCCGACCGCCGGATCGGGCTGCTGCTGCCCTGCAACGTGGTGGTCCGGACGGACGGCGACGCCACAGTGGTGGAGGCCGTCGACCCGCAGACGATGGTCGCCCTGGCCGGGTCCGGGGGCGGGCTGGGCGAGGTCGCGGACGAGGCGGCGCGGCGGCTGAACGCCGCCCTGGACACGCTGCGCGGATGAGGAGCAGACCATGACCGCACCCGTCGTCGCCGGATTCGACGGCTCGCCCGAGAGCCTCGCCGCCACCGAGTGGGCCGCCCGGGAGGCGCGGCGCCGCGGCTGCCCGCTGGACCTCCTGGAGGCCTGGCCCTGGCCGCACCGGGACGTGGTCGGCAGCGAGGAGACGTACCGCGACGCCCTGGACCGGCTGGAGCTGCGGGCGCGGGAGCTGCGCCCGCTGGCCGGCGACGGGCCGGTCACCTCGGCGATCGTCCCGACCGACCCGGCCGAGGCGCTGGAGGCCGTCGGCAAGTCGGCCGCCCTGCTCGTCCTGGGCTCGCGCGGGCTGGGCGCGGTGCGCGGCTTCCTGGTCGGCTCGGTGAGCCAGGAGGTGCTGCGCCGGGCGGGCTGCCCGGTGGTCCTGGTCCGGGCCGAGGCGGAGGAGTCGGAGGGCCCGGTGCTGGTGGGCCTGGACCTCGCCCATCCGATGGACGACGTGCTGGCCTTCGCCTTCGACGCGGCCGCCCGGCGCCGGGCGCCGCTGCGGGTGGTGCACGTCTGGTCGCCGCCGGTCTCCAGCCAGTACACGGCACTCGAGGCCGTCAGCGGGCTGGGCGAACTCGCCTCCGTCGACCGGGCCCGGTTCGCCGAGCAGGTGACCCCCTGGCGGGAGCGCCACCCCGAGGTGTCGGTGACCGCCGACCTGATCCAGGGCAGCGCCTCCGTCGCCCTGGTGGACGCGGCGGCCGGGGCCCGGCTGCTCATCGTCGGCCGCCGCGTCCGCCGCACCCT
>NZ_JBSFJC010000473.1:0-1214 GCF_053597855.1 Kitasatospora sp. NPDC001225 | reverse complement strand
GTGAGCTCCATCGGGTCGTCGAAGCGGAACGGCCCGAGGGCCGTCCGGGCCAGGACGACGTCTCCCGCCTCCCAGCCGGAGCCCCGGACCACGCGGACCCGGGTGAACGGCACCCGGTCCCCGTGCCGGGACCAGTCCGTCAGCCGCTCCCAGCACTCGGCGGGCGGCAGCGGCGTACGGCGGATCAGGACGAAGCGGGCCACGGTTGCCACCCTATAGGCCCTATCCAAGCCGCGCGGTGGCCCTAGCGGCGCCGCGGCAGGCCCCCCAGCAGGCCCGCCACCGCCGTCAGGTCGCCGCCCCCGTCGAGCAGCACCACCAGCGGCGGGTGCGCCGGCGAACCCAGCCGGGCGATCCCGCACGCGGTGGCCCCGAGCCCCGGCGGGGCGACCAGGGCGACCGGCGCGCGGGACTCCAGCAGCGGGCCGAGCACCGGGCGGTACGCGGCCGGGGGCGGGTCGTCCCCGGCGGGGCGCAGCACCCCGAGGGCCTGCGGGCCGGGCCAGTCGCGCGCGGCGCCGGGGTAGCGGGTGTGCGGGGCGTCGGGCGGGGGCAGCAGCAGGACCCAGCCCGCGCCCGGGCGGGCGGCCCGGCGCAGCACGTCCAGGCACACCGCCGGGGCGGCCGGCTCGGTGCCCTCGGCGGCGCCGGCCGCGGGCTCGCCCAGCCGGGGCGCCGGCTGTCCGGCCAGGGTGGAGCGCAGTACCTCGGTGGTGCCCAGCCCGCTCGGCAGGTCGGGGAAGCTGCGCAGCAGGTGGGCGCTCTGGTCGAGGAGTTCGGCGGCGTCCCGGTCGGCGAGCAGGGCACGGTCGTGGGTGGTGGTGAGGACCAGCCCGCCGGTGGCGTCGTAGTGGGCGGCGAGCGTGATCGGGTACGAGGTGAGGGTGCCGGCCGGGGCCGGGCTCTCCACGTGGATGCCGTGCGCGGCCAGGTCGGTCTCCAGTCGCAGGTGGTGCGCCGCGGCGGGCTGGTGCTCCAGGACGACCAGGCTGTTCGGCCGCTGCCCGCGCGCGCCGGGCGTCCAGCGGTGGGCCTGGCCGGGGGAGACCCACTCGTACGCGGCGAGGTCGAGCACCCCGTCGCGCAGCGCCGCGAGCAGCTGCGGCACGGTGGTGCCAGGCTGCACCCGGACGGAGATCGGCAGCGGGTTGCGCAGGGCGCCGGGCAGCCGCTCGACGCCGTCCAGCGGGATGCCCCGGCCGGAGACGGTCACC
>NZ_JBSFJC010000472.1:0-1223 GCF_053597855.1 Kitasatospora sp. NPDC001225 | reverse complement strand
GGGGGGGGGGGGGGGGGTTCCGTACGGGGGTCCGGCCGGGGGGGGTAGTGGGGGGGGGGGCCCGCGCGGGGGGGGGGGCGGGCCGGGGGAGGGGTGACACCGCGTCGGCCGCGGCGGGCCGGAGGTCAGGCGAGCCGGCCGCCACCGTCGACGTGGAGCACCGTGCCGGTGACGTACGGGTTGTCGATGGCGTAGCGGACGGCCTTGACCAGGTCCTCCGGGGTGCCGACGCGTCGGGCCGGGTTGCGCTCGGCGACCCCGCGCAGGAACGCCTCCTTGTCGGCGCCCAGGCCGTCCCAGGAGCCGGTGTCGACGATGCCGGGGGAGACCGCGTTGACCCGGACCGGCGCGATCTCCACCGCCAGCGCCTGCACCAGGAAGGCCAGTGCGCCGTTGGTGGTGGCCATCACGGTGCGCGCGGGCGCCGGACGCCACGCGGCCACGCCGGAGAAGAAGGTGAACGAGCCGCTCGCGGAGACCTGCCCGGCCAGGTGCTTGGCCAGCAGCAGCGGGCCGATCACCTTCGCCGCGAACGCCCGCTGGACGTCGGCCGCTTCGAGATCCCGCAGCGGGCCGTTGGCCGGCATCGCGGCGGTCGAGACGAGGTGGTCGAAGCGGCCGGCCCGGGCGGCGAAGTCGGCGATGGACCGTTCGTCGGCGATGTCCAGGGCGATCACCTCGGACGGCCCGGACAGTTCCCCGGCCGTCCACTCCAGCTTGCGCGGGTCCGGGCCGGCCAGTACGAGGGTGGCGCCGTCCGCCGAGGCGGCCTTGGCGAGGGCCTGGCCGGTGCGTGAACCCGCACCGACCACGACGAGTCGCTGACCCTGGAGGGAGGTGGTGTCGGACATGGCGGAACTCCTTCGAATCATCGGGGGATCGGCCGCCCGCTGCTTCCCGTCGGCGGCCGCACCACGACCCTCTCCCGACCAGCGGTGATGAGTCCAAGGCTTGTTATCTACCGCAGCGATAAAATCTGTTCATGGCAATGCCGACGCTCAGACAGCTCGAATATCTGGCCACCGTGGTCGACACCGGATCCTTCACCCGGGCGGCCGAACAGCTGCACGTCACCCAGCCCGCCCTCTCCCACCAGATCCGCGCCCTGGAGGTCGCCCTCGGCGGCCCGCTGCTGGAGCGCCTGCCGCGCGCCGTACGGCTCACCCCGACGGGCCGGGCGGTCCTGCCGCACGCCCGCGCCGCGCTGGCCGAGGCCGGCCGAG
>NZ_JBSFJC010000471.1:0-1225 GCF_053597855.1 Kitasatospora sp. NPDC001225 | reverse complement strand
GTCGGCGTGGACGGACACCTGCTGGCGCCGTCGGACGCGGCCGTGAGCGTCCTGCTGGCCTGGGCGTGCGCGCTGGCGCCGACCCTGGCCCTGGCGGCGCTCGGACTGCTCGGCTCCGTCCTGCTGGGCCGCTCGCCGATGGGGCTGCTGGTCCCCGCGCTGGCGGCGGTCGCGATGCAGCTCGCCCAACTGCTGCCGCTGCCGGTGGCGCTGCGCCTCGCCCTGCCCGGGTACGCCTTCGTCGCCTGGAACGGGCTGTTCGCCGACCCGGGCCGGCTCGACGAGCCGCTGATCGCCGTCGCGGTCGCCCTGCTCTGGGCGGCGGCCGCCACCGCGGCGGCCTACCTGCTCTTCGTCCGGCGGGACTTCACCACCGGCAGCGAGGACGGGGTGGGGCGCCGCACGCTCCTCGCCGGGGTGCTGCCGCTGGCCGTGCTGCTCGCGCTGACCACCGGTGCGCTCGCGGTGGCCACTCCCTCCAGCGGCTCGGGGATCACGCAGGCGAAGGTGCAGCAGGAGGTCGCCACCGTCTTCGCGCACCTGTACCGGCTGCAGACCGAGCAGCTGCACCGCCCCGCCGTGACCGAGGCCGACCTGCGGGCCACCGCGGACTGCCGGCGGGGCGACGGCCAGGTCGAGCCGGAGGGCCCGGGCAACGACTGGCGCTGCGTGGTCACCTGGCACCTGCCCGGCACGGACGCGCCCGGGACGGCGGTCTACCAGCTCGACGTGGCCTCGGACGGACGGCTGACGGCCGATGGCGACGGCCCGAAGGAAGTGAACGGCTACTTCCTGGTGCGCACCCCGACCGGGGACGCGCCGAACCCGCTCTGGCAGTTCGACGGCCAGGTCGCACTGCTCGCTTCCCCCACCAGCACGACGAACTCAACGAAGGGCTGACGCCATGCAGGTAACGCGTCGTCGACGCAGCCGGAACGCCCACGTGGTCCTCCTGGGCCGCCGGGTGGGCCGCAAGGCCGCACTCGCCACCGCCTGTGTCACGGCGGTGGCCGTGGCCACCGGCACGGCCTTCGCGAGCACCCACCAGTTCGACGAGGACCAGGTCGGCCAGACCACCGAGAACGGGCTGGTGATCTCCAGCGACCAGTACCTCGCCCCGTACGGCAGCCGTCAGGTCCTGGACAACGGCAAGATCATGGGCTCCACGGTCAGCCCGGACGGCGCCCACCTGGCCGCCGCCGTCACCGACGGCGACGCGGCGCTG
>NZ_JBSFJC010000470.1:0-1225 GCF_053597855.1 Kitasatospora sp. NPDC001225 | reverse complement strand
GAGCGCCTCCGCGGGGCGGCGCAGGTGCTCGGTGAAGCCGAGGCGGGCCGGGACGGCGCCGCTGGCCCGGTTGGCCGGGTCGTGGACGATCTCGACGGCCTCCACCCCGGGGAGGCGGAAGGCCTCGTCGGCCAGGGCCCGCGCCGTCCGGGTGGCCAGCCCGCGGCCGGTGGCGGCGGGGTGCAGCCAGTAGCCGATCTCGCGGACCTCGTCCGGGGTGTCCTCGCGCCGGAACAGCCCGCAGGCACCGACGATCGCGCCGTCGAGCACGATCGCGTACGTGAAGTCCCGGCCGTTCGCCCAGAGTTCCGCGCGGCCGGCGAGGAACTCGGCGGTCTTGGCGCGGCTGTGCTCGCCCACCCAGGGCATCCAGGGCCGCAGGTGCTCCAGCGACTCCTCGATGACGGCGAAGAACTCGGGCAGGTCCGCCTCGCCGTCGAAGCGGCGCAGGGTGGCCCCGTCCAGGGCGATGACGTGCTGGGGATGGTTCATGGCAGGAGGATGGTCCGTGCACGCCTCGCCGGGCAAACGGGTTTTCGGGCCGGGGTCGTCCGATCGTCAGTCCGGGCCGTCCGTCGGGGTGCGCCGCTGCAGCAGGACGGCCGCCTCGCGGTCGGTGACCTCGTGGAACTCGCCGTACCAGGGCCCGGCGGCGTGCGCGTAGCGGGGCAGGTGCAGGCAGACCACCGCGTCCACGTCCCGGCTCAGGTCGGCCGCGATCCGGGCGTCGCCGACCGGCGCCGCGAGGATCAGCCGCTCCGGGTGGTCGGCGGCCAGGGCGTGCAGGGCCGCCCGGGCGGTGAGTGCGTCGGTCAGCCCGTCGGAGACCAGGACGGCGATGCGCCCGCACAGCGGGAGCCGGGCCCGGCCCGGGCGGTAGAGCGCCTCGCGGCGGTGGACCTCGACCCGCTCCCGTCTGACGCTCGCGTCCAGCTCGGCCGAGGTGATCCCGAGGCTCTCCAGGGCGTACCGGTCGAGCAGCGGCGGGTCGCCGTCGGCGATCGCGCCGACCGGGCGGTCGTGGCCGGGCACGGCCAGCGGCCGGACCACCGTGGCGTCGAGCGGGGCGCCCAGCGACTCGGCGACCTCGGCCGCCACCGGCAGCCCGCCGGGGGCCAAGCCGAGGACCACCAGCTCGGCACCGGCCCGCCCGCCCAGCAGCGGGGCGAGCACCATCGGCACCATGACCAGGCCGGCGCCGGAGACCGTCACGCCGACGATCTTC
>NZ_JBSFJC010000469.1:0-1231 GCF_053597855.1 Kitasatospora sp. NPDC001225 | reverse complement strand
GCGGGGCCGATGGGCCCCGCGGCGGCCACGGAGGTGGTGTCAGACCAGGCGGTGCGCCCGGAGGTCGGCCACGTACTTGGTGATCAGGTCCGGTGACAGCCGCGGGATGTCGTTCTCTCGTCCAGGGCCGCGGCCCGGACCGCCGCCCGGAACCGGTCCGCCGGCAGGGCGGACCCGGCGACCGGCTGGGCCGGCTCGGCGAAGGCGTGCAGCAGCGGGAGCAGCGAGTGCTGCCGCCGGCGGTCGGGCAGGCCGTGCAGGGCGGTCTCGAAGCGCTCGATCCACTCGGCGTGGTCCTGGACGCGGGTCAGGGGGTGCCCGGCCGCCGCCAGCCAGTCGACGACGGTGTCGAGCGAGATGCCGTCGTCGTGCGGGTTGACCACGTTGTACGTCCGGTAGCCCTCCCGTGCGTCGTCGCCGAGCGCGGTGACGGCCCGCGCGGTGAAGTCCACCGGGAGCGCGTCGTAGTGCGCGCGGCCGTCGCCGGTGCCCCGGGCGTAGAAGCTGCCGGGTGCGACGCCCGTCGCCAGCAGGCTCAGCACGAGGCGGGTGAAGACGTCCGGGACGTTGAGCTGACCGCGGTAGCGCGGGTGCGCGAGGATCATGTTCGAGCGGAAGACGGCGACCGGCAGGCCGAACCTCTCGTGCGCCTCGCGCAGCAGCACCTCGCCGGCCCACTTGCTGGCCGCGTAGCCGTCGGCGTAGTCACCGTCGAGGTCGCGTACCCCGCCGGCGGTGCGGATGTCCGCCCACTCGTCGGCGGCCGCCGCGTTCCCGAAGACGACGGCGACCGTCGACAGGTAGGTGAACCGCTTGGTCCGGGAGGTGACCGCGAGCCTGATCAGCTCGGCCGTTCCCAGCACGTTGGGGCCGAACAGCTGGCCGTAGGGCAGGACGTGGTTGACCTGTGCCGCCGGGTGGACGATCAGGTCCACGGTGTCGGCCAGCCGCTGCCAGGTCTCCTCGTCGAGCCCGAGACGCGGCTCCCCGATGTCGCCGGCGACCACCCGGAGGTGCCGGGCGGCGGCCGCGCGGTAGCGCTCCACGAGGTCCGGGTCGCCGCTGTCGAAGGCCGCGTCGAGCCGGGCCCGGGCCTCCTCGGCGCAGGAGCCGCGGACCACGCACACCAGCGTGCCGCCGCGCTCCGCCACGCGCTCCAGCCATTCGAGGCACAGGAAACGGCCCAGGTAGCCGTTGGCGCTGGTCAGCAGGACGGTCCGGGCCTCGGGCA
>NZ_JBSFJC010000468.1:0-1232 GCF_053597855.1 Kitasatospora sp. NPDC001225 | reverse complement strand
CGGTGGCCGGGGACGGAGCGGGCAGCGCCGTCGACCGGACGGACCGCTGCGCGGGCGCGGCGGCCTCCCCGGTCGCGCAGTGCCGCTCCAGGGAGTCGGCGGGGAAGTCGCCCGGCTCGGCCGGGGCGGTGGCCGCGGCGGGGGAGCGGAGCGGATGGGGGTCGAGGTGCTGCTGCGGGCAGCCGACGGGCAGCAGGGAGAACAGGCCGAGCAGCAGCGCGGCCAGGAGCCTGATGGGCATGACGGGACTCCGCGCGGCCGCGCGGGGGCGGCAGCGGATCGCGGGGGCGGAGGGGGCGGACGCGGGCGACGAGCGCCGGCCCGCGCGCCGCGAGGCGGGCGGGGGCGGGGCGCGGCCCGGGGCCGGTCTAGACCCTCAGCCGGGCGATCCGGTGCGGGGGTTCGAGTGTTCCGGGAGTGGTGCTCCCGGCTCCGGCGGCTCCGGTGCCTCCGGCCGTCGGGCCCGTCGGGTCGGGCGCCGGTGCGGCGTCCCCGAGGGTGGGCTGGGCGGCGACGGCCGACCAGGCGGCCTCGGCGTCGGGGCCGTCCTCGGGCTTCCCGGACAGGCACTCGCCGCCGGGGTGGTCGGCGTCCTCGCCGTGCTCCTGCTGGTGGGCGGGCCGCGTGGGCTGCGGAGCCTTCGGGGAGTTCGGGGCCTGGGGGCTGTCGCCCGCCGCCGTGGCGTGGGCGGACCAGACGATCCGGATCGGATCGGTGTGCCCGGCGCCGGTCTCCGCGCTGAACCCGTGGGACGCGAACACGGCCATCAGCAGGGCGCCCAGCCAGAACAGCCGCGCCGCCACCCCTCGGGGGCGGGCGCGTCGTGTACGCAACGGCGACCGGGCGGTGACCATGCCGTGATCCTAGCCCGACTTCCTGCTCCGCCATAGCGCGCCTCAGATGGTGTGATGAATCGTCAACTGGCCTGGCTCGGAGCACGATCGGAAGAAAGTGTTATCGGCGAGGGCGGGGAGGGTCTCCTGGGCACGGGAGTGAACGCGCGATGCCGTGGGTGAGGTCCACGGCGGGAACGCGGAGTGCTAGATGGGGCGCTCCGCGCGGAGCCAGAGGTCTCCGACCGCGTCCGCTCCCGACGCGCCGCCGGACCGTCCCGTCCGGCCGCGCACCCGGCGGTCCGCACGCTCCCCCCCCTGGCTGCGGACCGCCGGGGTCACCGGATCGGCTGGGGGTCACCGGGTTATTGAGCCGAGGCCCGTTCCTTGGGCAACCGC
>NZ_JBSFJC010000467.1:0-1260 GCF_053597855.1 Kitasatospora sp. NPDC001225 | reverse complement strand
GAAAGCGTTCCCGCAGCGCCGAGTCCGTCACCAGGACGCGCGCGTCGGCGTCCGCCACCAGGTGGGACAGCCGGGCGGGCGGCTGCTCCGGGTCCAGTGGCAGGTAGCAGCCGCCGGCCTTCAGGACGGCGACCAGCGCGACCGCCAGGTCCGGCGACTGCTCCAGGCACACCGCCACCCGGTCGTCCGGCCGGACGCCCAGCGCCCGCAGCCGCCGGGCCAGGGCCGTCGCCCTGGTGTCGAGTTCGCGGTGGGTGACGGTGGCGTCCTCGAAGACCAGGGCCGGGCGGTCGCCCGCCTGCCGGGCCGCGGCGGCGAGCAGCGCGGTCAGCGTCCGGGGCCCGCCGTCGGGGAGGTCCGGGCTGGCCGCCCAGTGGTCGAGCACGTCGGCGCGCTCGGTCGCGGTCAGCAGCGGCAGGTCCTCGACGGGCCGGTCCGGATCGGCGGCGGCGGCGGTGAGCAGGACCTCGAAGCGCTCGGTGAGCCGGCGCACGGTGTCGGCGTCGAAGAGGTCGGTGCGGTAGGTGATCAGGCCGAAGAGCCCGCCGTCCTTCTTCTCCCGGAGGTAGAACGCGAGGTCGGCGTGGCTGGTGGTGGCCGCGTGCCCGAATCCCTCCGCGGTGGCGGCGGGTGCGGCGGAGGCCGCGCGGTCGCCGTAGTTCTGGAAGGCGAAGGTCACCTGGAACACCGCCGAGCGGCTGACGTCCCGCTCGATGTCCAGGTCCGCGACCATCTGCTCGAACGGCACCTCCTGGTGGGTGTAGGCGTTCAGCGTCGTCTCCCGCACCCGGCCGACGAGCTGCCCGAAGGTGAGCCCCTCCTCCAGCCGCGCCCGGATCGGCAGCATGTTGACGAACGCGCCGACCACGCCCTCCAGTTCGCGGTGGAGCCGGCCGGCCACGGCCGAGCCGACCGCGAAGTCCCGCTGTCCGGCGTGCCGGCCGAGCAGCGCCTGGAGCCCGGCCATCAGCACCATGTACGTCGACGCCCCGCGGGCGCGGGCGCACTCCGCGAGGGCGTGCACGAGCTCCGGGCTCCAGTGCAGTTCGACGGCCGCGCCGTCGTAGCCGAGCAGCAGCGGCCGGGGGCGGTCGGCGGGCAGCTCCAGGGCGGGGACGTCGGCGAGTTCGGTGCGCCAGTAGGCGCGGGAGTCGGCCAGGGCGCCGCTGAGCACCGGGTGGTCCTGGCCGCTGAAGCTGACGGTCAGGTAGCCCTGGCAGCCGGTGTCCTTCAGCGGGTCCTGGCCGCGGTCCTGGAGCA
>NZ_JBSFJC010000466.1:0-1263 GCF_053597855.1 Kitasatospora sp. NPDC001225 | reverse complement strand
AGCAGCACCGAGCACCACCCAGCACCACCCGAGCACCGCTGAGTCCCACGCAGCCTGGCTGGCGCCCCAGAGCCCGATCCGGTTCGGGTCGATCCTGGGCTGGGCCTTGGCCCAGCGGATCGCGGCGAGGGTCTCGTCGACGCGGTCCTGCATGCTCTGGTCCAGCCAGTCGCCGGGGGCGTTGTTGACGCCGGGCTTGTCCCAGGAGAGCGTCGCGTACCCGGCCTTCGCCATGGCCTCCCAGAGCGGCCGGTAGAAGGTGTCGTGGGTGGCGTCCACGGGCCCGTCGCCGTGGACGAAGACCACCAGTCCGTACGGCCCGTGGCCGCCGGTGGGGCGGGCCAGGACGCCCTGGAGCGGCTGCCTGCCGCCGGTGACGGTGACCCGCTCCTCCGTGAGGTCGTACTCGTTCTGGTAGACCACCCAGCCGCCCGCGCCGGCCAGCAGCACGGCCACGGACAGCAGTGAGCCCCAGAGCCACCGGCGCCTGCCGAACATCTTCATAGCGTCCACTCACCAATCGTTTGTTTCGAACACGACCGTAGCAGATATGAACGCAATGAGGTGATCGTCTTTCCCGCCGCCTACCCGGAGGCGGTCACCGCCCGACCGGCGCCGTCCCGGCCTCGGGAGCCACCCGCTCCGACACCACCGGCTCCGGGAGCGTCCGGAACAGCGCCCAGCTCAGCACCGGCATCAGCACCAGCGGCAGCAGCGCCGTACGCAGCGAGGTCGCGTCCGCGAGAGCGCCGATCACCGGGCTCGCCAACCCGCCGACGCTCACCGTCAGTCCGAGGGTGATCCCGCTCGCCGTACCGATCCGCGACGGCAGGTAGTCCTGCCCCAGCGTGACCTGCAGGGAGAACGGCACGTACAGGCCCGCCGAGGTCAGCGCCACGAACAGGTACAGCGCCGGGCCCGGCACCAGCAGCACCCCGGCCACCGCGACCGCCGCCACCAGGTACGACCAGCGGGCCACCGCCACCCGCCCCCACCGGTCCGCCAGCGCGCCGCCCAGCACCGAGCCCACCGCGCCGCCCGCGTACAGCACCACCAGCGCCGCCGTGCCCGCCGCCGCACCGCCGCCCAGGCGCTGGGTGGTGAACAGCGAGAGGAAGGTGCTCAGCCCGACGAACGCGACCGAGCGGCAGACCACCGCCAACGACAGCCGCACGAAGGCCGCCCGGTCGTCGGCCCCCGGAACCGGCTCGCGCGCCTCCCCGGCCGCCCGCCGCCGCTCCAGCTCGCGCAGCACCGGCAGGC
>NZ_JBSFJC010000465.1:0-1286 GCF_053597855.1 Kitasatospora sp. NPDC001225 | reverse complement strand
CCTCGACCGCCACCGGCGCGGCCGAGTTGTCCGCCGGAGTGCCGTCGGCGGAGGCCAGTGCGGTGGCGCCGAGCGTGGCGGCCACGGCGACCGCACCGCCAACGAGCAAGCGGGACATGCGCTTTGCCATGACTATTCCTCTTCGTTCATCTGGTGTTGCCCTGACGGGCAGATCCACGGATTGGTGCGAACCACCCTTGATAGCGGGCGAACCAACATGTCGTGATGGCGCGTCATGGGTGATGGGGATGCACGGAATCAACCACCCGGCGCCTTCGTGATCAAGGACGGAATGCGGCCCCATCGAACCAGATGAAACTGACGACACGCCAGGTCTTTCTTCCGGAGACCCATCCCGAGCAGGCGCTCTGTCACAGTTTCGAATAGCTTGGGCACTTCCTGGCGATGCGCTCGCTTTGCCGAAATATGGGCCCACTGAGAGGGTTTATTGCACGTGTCTCAACTCTCAACTTCTTGACTTCGTAAGCGTTCTGTCGTGACATCATTTGACGTAGGCTCCGCTGCGGCCTGGATTCGGCCGATGTCGACAGTGGAGGTTTTCCGGTGCGCCAATCGATATCCCGCTCGCGACGGCAAGGGAGGGGAAGGCCGCCGCTACTGGGCAGGCTCTCCCTGAGCCTGCTGCCGCTCGCCCTGACGGCCGGTCTGGTGGGATCCGGCATCCAGAGCGCCGTCGCTGCCGAGCCGACCGGCGGGCCGGTCCAACCGACCCCCCGTGAGCGCGCGTTGACCGCGTGGCTCAACGGCGGCCCTCGCGTCCACGAGCTCGCCGAGGCCGCGCTCGCGGGCTCCGACCAGGACGTGAAGCAGTTCGTCGACAACGACCTCGCCGGCACCCAGCGCCTGGACGACCTGCTCGCCGCCACACAGATCTCCAGTGTGGGTGGGCCGAAGGTCCGCGAGGCCGCGGACAAGGCGATCGATGGAACTCCCGACGAGTTGCGCGCCTTCCTGCAGGGCGGTTGGCAGGCGGCTCTCGACGCCGACCGGCGGCTGATGATCACCCGGCTCACCGACCCCGCGATGGGCGCGGGCAGCAACCTGCAGGCCGCCGGTGACGCGGCGCTGCGCAGCAACAACAGCGAGGACCTGCAGCGGTTCCTGACCGAGGGACAGTTCCCGGCGAAGGATTCCGACGACCGGCTCAAGCTGGTGCAGATCCTCAGCAACGGCGGCACGAACACCCAGGCGGCGGCGCGTGCGGCGCTGAACGGGTCGATCGAGGACGTGCGCGACTTCCTGGCGGTCGGCCAGTACATCGCGCA
>NZ_JBSFJC010000464.1:0-1301 GCF_053597855.1 Kitasatospora sp. NPDC001225 | reverse complement strand
ATGTTGACGAGGTCGAAGATCCCGGTCACCGCCCGCCACAGCGAGTTCACGAAGGCGAGGAAGCTGCCGAACGACATCCGCCCGGCGAAGACGAAGAAGGCTCCGGTGATCATCGAGGCGGTGTCCGACAGGTTCATCACCAGGTCGCTGAGGGTTCGCTGCCGCTGTGACAGCCGGAAGTTGACGAAGGTGAGGTCGAGGAACCCGCGCAACGCGTCCCGGTTCACCGCGCGGGTGCCCGGCAGCAGCGACGGCAGTCCGCGCAGGGCGGGGAAGGACTCCAGCGTGCGGGTCAGCGTGTTGATGTACCGCGCCTCCGCCTCGCGTTCGGGCCCGGTGTTCTGCTCGATCCGCCTGCCGAGCCGGTTGCTCACGAGCACCAACAGCGGCACGATCACCAGCAGGATGAGGCTGGCCTGCCAGGACAGGTAGAACAGCACACCGAGGAAGGCGACCGACGCGACCGCCTGGCGCGCGATGCGGAGGGAGACGTCGATGGCCGGCAGGACGCCCTGGGCGACGTCGTTGTGGATGCGGCTGACGTACGAGGCGTTTCCCGCCTTCGCCACCTCTCGGCCGTCCAGGCCGAGCGTGCGGCTCAGCAACTCCGTCTCCAGCACCAGCGTGAACGCGTTCTCGAGGCGCTTGCGCCAACAGGCGACGCAGTAGTCCGTGATGGTGAGGGTCAGTCCGAACAGGAGGTACCCGAGGCCGAGGACGAGGAACCTGCGGAAGTCGGCGGTCAGGATCGCCTGGTCGAACAGGGCCTTGAGCAGCAGGGGGTGCAGCAGGGCCTCGAGCCCGCCCGTGGTGGCCTCGGCGACGAGGACCACCACGAACGGGGCCCGGTGGCCCCGCAAGGTACGCCACAACCGGTTGTTCACCGCGCCGCCTCGTCCAGCAGGAAGTCGGCGGTGCCTCCGGTGTTCACCCGGTGGAGCACCCGCAGCAGGCCCGCCGACCCGGTCAGGTAGTCGCAGGAGCAGCGCAGCAGCCCCTCACCGGGAAGGCCCAGCGGGGTCCGGCCGTCCTGGCGCGGCAGTCCGAAGCGCTCGGCGGGCTCGAACAGGAACACCTTCCGGACGAAGTCGAGCTGCGTCAGCGCCTTGTCGCGGTAGGAGCGGTCGCCGGTGAACTCGGCCGCGTCGAGCAGCGCGTCGGCGATCCCGCTCATGCCGAAGGCGTACCCGGGCAGCACCGAGTAGCGGACGTCCAGCCCGCGCAGGACGGCGCGTGCCGCGTCCAGGTCGCCGTAGCGCAGCAGCACCTGCGCCACGCCCGCGGACCCGACCTCGATGTAC
>NZ_JBSFJC010000463.1:0-1309 GCF_053597855.1 Kitasatospora sp. NPDC001225 | reverse complement strand
CCTTGCGCTCCAGCGTGGCCCGCGCCGACTCCAGCGAGCCCATCGCGACGCGGTGCTTCTCCTGCGCGTCCCGCTCCAGCGCGTCGGCCTGCTCCGAGGAACGGAGCGGACCGGGCCGGCCGGCGCCGGTCAGGAGCGGACGACCGCCCCCGCCCAGGAGCGGTTGCCGAGGAGGGTCTTGACGTCCGAGGCGAGCCCGTTGTCCGGGTTCACCCGGAACCCGAGCTCGTAGAGGGTGTCCTTGTCCCAGTTGGTGGTGCGCAGCCGGACCGGGACGTCGCCGGGGTGGTTCTGGAGGGCGAGCTTGAGCTCGGCGACCACCTGGGGGTTGATCCGGGCGGCCGGGACGGTGATCTGGACGGGCGGCTTGGTGCCGAGTTCGGCGGAGGAGACGTCGAGGGTGGTGATCTCCTGGCCGAAGACGCTCAGTGACCCGTCGCGCTCGTTGAGCCGGCCGCGGATCGAGATCACGTTGTCCTCGATCATCTGCTCGGCCATGAGGTTGTAGGTCGCCGGGAAGAACAGCACCTCGACCGAGCCGTCGCGGTCGGCGAGGGTGATGATCGCCCACGCGTTGCCGGCCTTGTTGATCCGCCGGTCGACGCCGGTGATCAGCCCGGAGAGCCGGACCTCGCCCTCGGACCGGCCGGAGTCGAGGAGCTGGGCGATCGAGCTGTCGCGGTTCTGGGAGAGGATGTGCTCGGCGCCGTCCAGCGGGTGGCTGGAGACGTAGAGGCCGAGCATCTCGCGTTCCAGGGCGAGGAGTTGGCGTCGCGGCCACTCGTTCTCGGTGAGCTGGAAGTCGAGTCCGATGCCGGGCCCGCCGCCCTCGCCGGCGTCGAGGGCGCCGAACAGGTCGTCCTGTCCGATGGCCTGCTGCTTCTTCAGCCCGGTGACGGCGTCGATCGCGTTCTCGTGCACGCTGCTGAGCGAGAGCCGGGTGTGGCCGAGCGAGTCGAAGGCGCCCGCCTTGACCAGGGAGTCGACGGTGCGCTTGTTGCACACCACCAGTTCGACCTTGTCCAGGAAGTCGGCGAAGGAGGTGTACTTGCCCTTCTCCTCGCGGGTGCCGACCAGGGACTCGATGACGGGCACGCCGACGTTGCGCACCGCCTTGAGGCCGAACCGGACGTCGCTGCCGACGGCGGTGAAGTCGACCACCGACTCGTTGACGTCGGGGGAGAGGATCTTGATGCCCATCTGCCGGCACTCGGCCAGGTAGATCGCCATCTTGTCCTTGTCGTCGGCGACGGAGGTGAGCAGGGCGGCCATGTACTCGGCGGGGTAGTTGGCCTTGAGGTAGGCGGTC
>NZ_JBSFJC010000462.1:0-1310 GCF_053597855.1 Kitasatospora sp. NPDC001225 | reverse complement strand
GGCGCCGGTCAGCAGGACGGTCCGGGCCTCGGGCAGCGGCCCGGCCGGCCTCCGCCCTTCGGCCTGCTCGACGGTCCGCGGGTCGAGGAACGCCTCCAGCCGCAGCTGGGCCGCGTCGAGCCGCGTCGCGTCCGGGCCGTGAACGCTGTCGGCGGTGGGACGGCGGTGGTCCGCCGCGAGCGCCCGCTCGACGTGATCGGCCACCTGCTGCAGCGAGTTGACCGGGTTGACGATCACGTCGACCGGGACGTCGACGTGGAAGATCTCCTTCATCAGCTGGGAGAAGGACAGCGCCGTGAGGCTGTCGCCGCCGAGTTCGAGGAAGCGCGTGTCGGGCTCCACGACACCCTCGTCCAGTCCCAGGAGCGCCTGGGCGGCCCGGAGCACGGTCGCCGGCAGCGGCTGGTCGGTGCCGGCCTGGCGCAGCGTCCGGAGCTCCTCGGCCTCGCGGTCGGACAGCTCGGTGTACAGCGCTTCGAGACGCTCGCCGTACCGCTTCGTCAGGGCCGGCCGCAACGGCTTGCGCACCCCGGAGAGCAGCCCGTTCTCCTGGGTGAACGGCTCGGTCTCGACGAGCAGGTCCCGGGGGATCTCGTAGGAGTTCAGCCCAGCCTCGGTGGCGATCTCCCGCAGGGACTCCCGCAGGACCGCCCTGAGGCGCCGGGCGTCCCCGTCGACGCGGTCGAGGGCGTCCCGGGTCGGCACGACGACCGCGAGCAGGTAGGCGCGGGCGCCGCTGCCGTACAGGAAGACCTGCCGGACGGCCGGGCTGCCGGTGAAGAGCGCCTCCAGGCGGGAGACGGCGACGAACTCGCCCTGGGACAGCTTGATGACGTTGGAGCGGCGGTCGACGTACCGCAGTTCGTCGGGGCCGAGCCGGGCCATGATGTCGCCCGTGTGGTAGAAGCCGTCCTCGTCGAAGACCTCGGAGGTGGCGTCCGGGCGCCGGAAGTACCCGGGGACGAGCCGCTCGGACCTGATCAGCAGTTCGCCCCTGGGGTACGGCGTGTCGGTGCCGAAGTATCCCAGCTCGGGCACGTCGACCAGCTTGTGGTCGGTCACCGGCGGGCGCTGCACCCGGCTGTCGAGGAAGACGACCCCGCCCTCCGTCGACCCGTAGCCGTCGATCAGCCTGACCTGGAAGCAGTCCTCGACGAAGGCCGTGGTCTCGGCGCTCGGCGGGGCCGAGGCGCTGACGGCCGACAGGAGGCGGCCGCCCATGACCTCCTCCCGCAGCTCCTCCATCACCTACCCTTCCCACCGGAGCGGGGGCCCTCACCGCAGCACCGCCTCCAGGAAGTCCGAGCCGA
>NZ_JBSFJC010000461.1:0-1322 GCF_053597855.1 Kitasatospora sp. NPDC001225 | reverse complement strand
CAGCCGCAGCGCCTCGGTGTCGGCCGTGGCGTACGGGAACAGGACGGCGGCGGCGGCCAGCGAGCCGGCGTCGGCGAACCGGAGCCGGATCCGCCAGGACGGCCGGGTGGCGCGCCAGCACGGCCTCCACCTCGCCCGCCTCGATCCGGTGGCCGCGCAGCTTGAGCTGGTGGTCGGTGCGGCCCAGGTAGTGCAGTTCGCCGTGGCGGTCGCGGCGCACCAGGTCGCCGGTGCGGTACATCCGGCCGCCGGGCGGCCCGTACGGGTCGGCGGTGAAGCGGGCGGCGGTCAGGCCGGGGCGGCCGAGGTAGCCGCGGGCCAGGGCCGGTCCGCTCAGCCACAGTTCGCCGGGGACGCCGTCGGGCACCGGCCGCAGCCGGGCGTCCAGGACGTACGCGCCGGTGCCGGGCAGCGGGCGGCCGATCGGCGGGGCGGCGCCGTCGGCGGTGAGCGGCGCGGACCAGGTGGCGACGACGGTGGCCTCGGTGGGGCCGTAGGAGTTGACCATCCGGTGGTGCGGGGCCCAGCGGGCGACCAGGTCGGGGCCGCAGGCCTCCGCGCCGACGATCAGGGTCTTCAGCGCGGGCAGGCTGCCGGGGGTGTCGGCCGGCAGGGTGGCGAGGGCGGCGGGCGGCAGCAGGGTGTGGGTGATCCGCTCCGCCCGGAGCAGTTCGGCCAGGTGGGCGCCGAGCAGCGGTCCGGGCTCGGGCACCACCAGCCGGGCGCCGTGCGGCAGGGCCAGGCACAGTTCGAGCACGGAGGCGTCGAAGCTGGGGGTGGCGAAGGCCAGCACCCGGTCCCCTGGGGCCACCTGGTAGTGGGCGGCCTCGGCGGCGGCGAAGGCGGCGAGGCCCCGGTGGGTGACCACGACGCCCTTGGGGGTGCCGGTGGAGCCGGAGGTGAAGATGACGTAGGCGGGGTCGTCCGGGTCGAGCGGGCGGGTGCGGTCGGCGTCGGTGGGGCGGTGGCCGGGGGCGCCGTCGGGGTCGGCGGCGAGCAGCTCGGCGACCTCCTTGGCGTCCAGGGTCAGTGCGGGCGCCGCGTCGCGCAGCATCGCCCCGATCCGCTCCTCGGGGTAGTGCGGGTCGACGGGGAGGAAGGCGGCGCCGGTCTTCGCCACCGCCAGTTCGGCGAGCACGGTGTCCGCCGAGCGGGGCAGCAGCAGGGCGACGGTCTCCCCGGGGCCGGCGCCGCGCGCGATCAGCCGGTGGGCGAGGCGGTTGGCGTGCGCCTCGGCCTCGGCGTAGGTCAGCTCCAGGCCGTCCGCGCTCAGCGCGACGGCCTCCGGCCACCGGTCCGCGGCGGCCTCGACCAGGGCGGGC
>NZ_JBSFJC010000460.1:0-1338 GCF_053597855.1 Kitasatospora sp. NPDC001225 | reverse complement strand
GCAGACCAAGGTGCCGCTGCGCTTCCACGGCCGGGTGATCGCCGTGAACACCATGGTCGCCTGGTCGACCCTGCCGGTCGGCTTCGCCGTGGTCGCCCCGTTCGGCCCCGGACTCCTCCAGCCGCTGATGGACCACGACGGCGCCCTCGCCGGCAGCGTCGGGCGGCTCATCGGCACCGGCGACGGCCGCGGCATCGGACTGCTCTACCTGCTGTTCGGCCTCGCCATGGCGGCCCTCGCACTGGTCTGCCTGGCCGTGCCCGTGCTGCGCCACTTCGACCGGGACGTCCCCGACGCCGAGCCCGACGACCTGGTCGGCCTCCAGACCATCCAGGACCGGACCGCCGACGCCGCCGCGCCCATCCTCCCGCACCGCTCCGAGACCGAGGTGACCGTCCGGTGACCACCACCGCCACCGCCATCCACCCGCTGACCGCCGAACAGCGCCGGCTCTGGTTCCTCCAGCAGGTCCACCCGGACGACGCCAGCTTCAACATGTACCTCAACCGGCGCTGGACCGGGCCGATCGACCCCCGGGCCCTGCGCACCGCGCTGGACCGGCTGACCGCCCGGCACGAGATCCTCCGCACCCGCTTCGCGCCCGAAGGACCCGACGAGGCGGAGCCCGTCCAACTGGTCCAGCCCCCGGCCGCGACCGACCTGGTCACGATCCGCCTGCCCGAGGGCGCGACCGAGCAGGACTTCACCGACGCCTGCCGCCCGTACGTCAACGCCCCGTTCGACCTCGCCGCCGCGCCGCCGCTGCGCGCGACCCTGATCAGCGCGGGCGAGCGGGAACACGCGGTCAGCGTCGTGGTCCACCACATCGTCGCCGACGGCTGGTCCTTCCGCACGATGTGGCGCGAACTGCTCGCCCTCTACCGCGAGGCGATCGGCGAGGCACCCGCGGAACTGCCGGAACTCGCCCTGCAGTACGGCGACTTCGCCCGCGCCGAACGCGCCAGGACGGGCGGGGAGGCGGGCGAGGAGGCCTTCCGGTTCTGGGCGGACCGGCTCGCCGGCACCGGAGCGCTGCGCCTCCCGTTCGACCGGCCGAGACCCTCCAGCCCCACCAGACCCGCCGGGTTCGTCACCGTCGACCTCGGCCCCGAGCTGACCGCCGCCCTCGACCGGACGGCCCGGCAGGAGCGGTGCACCCCGTTCATGGTGCTGCTGGCCGGTTACCAGAGCGTGCTCGCGCGCTGGACCGGCTGCCGGGACTTCGTGGTCGGCACCCCGCTGGCGTGCGAAGCCGTAAGGCGATGTATACGGACTGACGCCTGCCCGGTGCTGGAACGTTAAGGGGACCGGTTAGCTTGGATTCGTCCAGGCGAAGCT
>NZ_JBSFJC010000459.1:0-1348 GCF_053597855.1 Kitasatospora sp. NPDC001225 | reverse complement strand
GGCAGGCCCCGTACTACGAGGAGGGGGCCCTGGTGCGGGTCCGCGGAGTCCGGGTCGGGTACGGCGAGGGGGCCAGGGTGTCGATCGACGAGTTCGACCTGCGCGTCGGTGAGCGCGTGCTGCTCCGCGGCCCCAACGGTTGCGGGAAGACCACGCTCCTGCACGTCATGGCCGGGACCCTCGCCCCCGACGCCGGGGCGGTCACCCTGCCGCCCCGGGTGGCGAGCCTGACCGCCCCGGTGCACCTGCCTCCGCTGCCGGTGCGCGAACTGGTCGCCGACGAGCGGCTGCGCGCCGCGATGGGTCTGGACGGCCTGGCCGACCAGCTGCCCTCGGACCTGTCGTCCGGCCAGCGTCAGCGGGTCGGGGTCGCCGTGCTCCTGCACGAGGACGCGGACGTGTACCTGGCCGACGAGCCGTTCGCGAACCTCGACGACGGCGGCAGGGAGCTGGTGTTCCGGGTGCTTCGGGAACGGACCGAGGGGCGTGCCCTGCTCGTCGTGCACCACGGGGACGAGGCCATCGACGGCCGCTTCGACCGGGTGGCGACCCTCACCGGGCTCCGCTAGGCGCCCCGGGGCGGTCACGGACGCGGGTGTACGGACCGGCCGACCTGGGAGCCGAGTCGGCGGAAGCCCGGGCGGCGGGCCCTCCCGCCGGGTCAGGAGGCCTCGAACGGATCGTCGTACCATCCCCGCTTCGCACCGTGAGCGGGGCCCGGCCGCCGGCCGGAGCGGTGCACCTAGCCGGCGACGCCGACCCGCGAGGAGCACTGCAACCGCCGCATCGCCTCGCGGAGGTGGTTGACCACGGTCCACTCCGAGATGCCCAGGCGACGCGCGATCTGGTGGTTGCTCAGTCCGTCGGCCACCAGCAGCGAGACCTGGAACTGACGATTCGTCAGCTTCCTCTTCGGCGGTGTCCCGGCGGAGTCCGGCTCGCCGAGGGAGCAGAGCAGGTCCGGGAGCGCGGTGGCCGCGCCGGCTGCCAGTGCGTGGGTGAACTCGTCCTCGGTGAGCCGGCGGCGGATGCCGGGGAGCAGCCGGGCGGTGGCCAGATCGGGATCCGCGGGGTTGCCGGGAATGCTGGCCCGCCCCGGATAGAAGCTGCCCAGCAGTCGGGCGGCGTCGGTCGCCCGCGCCGGTGCCGGGCGCAGGGGGTTCGCGGCCAGGCCGACCAGCGCGCCGAGCGTGGCGACGGCGCCGAGCGGGCGCAGCTGGGCCAGTCCCTCGACGTAGTGGGCGCGGGACGCGGACGGATCGCCGTCGGCGGCGGCGAGCAGGCCCAGGTGGAGCAGGGCCGTGCCGACCAGCAGCGCGTCCCCCCGGTGCCGCGCCGCGGTCAGCAC
>NZ_JBSFJC010000458.1:0-1349 GCF_053597855.1 Kitasatospora sp. NPDC001225 | reverse complement strand
GTGCCCGCCGGGGTGGTGTCGCCGGCGCGCAGCACCAGCCCCTCGGTGACGGGCGGTCCGGCCGGGGTGCGTCCGCCGGGCAGCGGGGCGAGCACCCGCAGGTCGACGGAGGGCCGCAGCTCCCCGCCGAGCGAGGACCAGACGTCGGACACCGACGGCAGGCCGGTGTCGCGCCCCGCGATGTCCAGTCCGACGGTCAGTCCGAGTTCGGCGAGCGTGCCGGTGAGCAGCCGGGCGGGCAGCGTGTCGGTGGCGGTCAGGCACTGCAGCACCTCGGCGAGCAGCCGGTGCTCGTCCTGCGGCCGGTTGGTCCAGGCGGTGACCAGGTAGGCCAGTTCGAACCAGCGGGGCGCGGGACGGTGGCCGGTCACCAGGCCGTCCGCGTCGTGCTCCGCGACGGTGCCGGCCTGTCGGCGGCCGGTTTCCTCGCGGAGCCCGTACAGGAAGACGCTGACGGTGGGGGCGTTGCGCCGGGCGGCGAAGTCCCGGGTGGGGGCGTCGAAGACGACTTCGATGCCGCGTTCGGGCAGCCCGGTCTCGGCGAGCAGCTGCCGCAGCGCCTCGTCGACCTCGTGGATCACCGGCGCTCCACCTCCCCGGGCGGGCCGATGCTGCCCTCGACGACGAGGAAGGGGCAGGTCACCGGGGAGAATCCGGGGCCTTCGGCGGTGATGGTGCGCGGCCCGGTCTCGTCCTTGGGGAGGATGAGCAGCTGGCCGGCGAAGGTCCCGTCGCCCTTCGGGCGGGTGGGGGCGGCCGCGGCGGTGATGCCGGGCTGCCAGGTGAACCGGACGGGTGCGCCGGGCGGGAAGTCCACGCCGCGCACCGAGGTGACGAAGCCGGGCTTGCCGATCGGCGGCACCGCGACGATGCGGGGCTGGAGGATGCGCAGCGGGGTGCTGGCCCGGTGCGGTCCGGGGGTGGCGTCGGTGCCGGTGGTGGTGAGCTCGGCGGTGATGGTGGTGTCGAGCGCCGCGACGGGTGAGAGCACCACCCGGACGACCGCGCTGCGGCCCGGGGCCAGGTCGCTCACCGTGCAGGTGCCGTTGCGGCAGCCGGGGGGCAGGGCCCCGGTGGGCACGCCGGCGGGCAGGCCGAGGGTCAGGCGCAGTCCGGTGGCGCGGGCCTGGCCGGTGTTGCGCACGGTGTAGCTGACGGTCACGTGGCCGCCGACGTAGCCGGGGTTGGGCTGGGCGCCGACGGTGATGTCGGGGCCGGCCTGCGGCGGCGGTGCCGGAGCGGGGGCCGGGGGCGGCGGCGGTGCGGGGCTGGGCGTAGGCGCGGGCGGCGTCGCCGAGGACGGTGCGCAGGTCGGCGTACTGCTTGACGAACTTGGGCACCCGGCCGGC
>NZ_JBSFJC010000457.1:0-1350 GCF_053597855.1 Kitasatospora sp. NPDC001225 | reverse complement strand
CGGCCGTGCCAGCCGCCCGGGCCCGCTCCACGTCCTCGGCGTTGGCCGCGACGATCTCCGCGCTGCGGGCCACCAGCGCGTCCGCGACCGCCAGCCCGGCGCGAGGACCGCCGTCGGGTCGGTGGAGACCGGCCGGGCCCCGGGCTTGAGCTTGCGGTGGAAGAAGTCGTTGAACGACGCGAAGCCCCAGTGCTCGGCGCCGCGGTCGGGGATCTCGTAGTCGTCAAGCCGGTGGCGTTCGACGGAGTGCGGGGACAGCCAGCCGTTGTCCGCCTCGGTCAGCACGGAGCGGCTCGCGGGGCTGTCCAGGAACACGCACCACTCGCGGAGGACCTGCTGGAGCGCGGAGTTGAACGCCGGGGTGCGCAGGAGGCTCTCGCCCGCCTTCGTCAGCGCCAGGTTCGCGAACAGCGCGGACAGCGGGAAGAGGATCCGCTCCTCGGACTTGGCGCGGTACTCGGGCGCGGTCGTGATGATCTGGTCCACGCACTGGAGCAGGTGGCCGACGCCCTGGATCGGCTGGAGCGCGCGCGGGAGCTGCTCCAGCGTGCCGGCCACCAGCGATCGGGTGTTCCTGTCGGTCTCGATCAGCTTCTCCATGGCCGCAACGGCGGGGCTGTGCGGCCCCGTTCGCGCCTGGGCGCGGTCCGCGAGGTCCGCCAGCCAGGCATCGACGGCCCGGCGGTCCTTCGGCAGGTAACCGGCGACCCGCCCGAACGAGGCACGGTAGCGGGCGTCGGTCACTGCGCCCGTGAGATCTCCGAGCATGCTTTCCTCCGTCATGGCGTTCGATCGGTGACGATCCGGCAGGATTCCTGGCCAGTCTCGGCCGGGCCCGCCGGGGCGGGGCCAGGAATCACGGCCCGGCCGGAAAGAGAACCCGAAAGGACGAAGGAGATCGGTAATCTGCTCAGCTGATATGCGAGTTGAGCCGTTCAAGGATGTCGCGCCGCGGGCCACGGCCCGGCGGTGACCAGGTCCTCCATCCGCGCCAGGTCCACCTCGGCGGCGCCGGAGACCAGCCGGTAGCCGCCCCGGTCGTGCCCGGTCACCGAGTCCGGGCTGTCCCCGATGCGCAGGATCTTGCGCAGCCGGTGGATGTGCACGCGGCCGCTCTCACCCGCCGTCAGGAGCGAGGGTCCCGGTGACGGTGAACCGCTCCCCGACGAACCGGCCGAGTCGTTCGGCCCAGGCCAGCGCCACGTCATCGGGCACCTCCGCTCCGGCCAGGCGGGCGGCGGCCAGGGTGGCCGGGAGCGCGCCCTGGTCCAGCAGGATGGCCCACTGGCCGGCGGTGAGGGCCAGGTAGCGCAGGTCGGGGCACTCGGCGAGCGCGGTGAGGTTCCGGAC
>NZ_JBSFJC010000456.1:0-1353 GCF_053597855.1 Kitasatospora sp. NPDC001225 | reverse complement strand
CACCACCGTCGCGATGGACTTCGGCCGGATCGATCTGCGGCCGGGCCTCGCGCTCCACCACCCCGCGTCGACCGCCATCTGGTCGACCCTCCTCGAACGCGGAACCCGGCCGCCGGCACCGGTCCCGGCGGGGATGACGGCCGCGACCTACGCCGCCGATGTCGATGCCGGGTGGCGCCTGTGGCACCAGGCGGCGAACAACCGGACCGCCGTCGGGAACATCGCCCCGGACCTGATCCGGCACGGGGAGTCGCTGGCCCGCTCGGCCGGCGACGACCGCCGCACCGCACTGGTGGGGCTCGCCTCGGCGTACCGGCTCGCGCAGCAGGTGATTGCGTACATCGGCCCGGCAGAGGCCGTGTGGATGCTCGGCGACCGTGCCATGGCAGCCGCCGCCGACGCTGACGACCCGGCCGCCATGGGCGCCGCCGCATGGAACCTCGCGAACACCATGCGCGCCGTCGGTGAGCACGAAGGCGCCATGCTGATGGTGACCACGGCAGCCGACCGGCTGCGCCCGCACCTCGCCGACGGACCGCAGCACTGGCGGGGCCTGTACGGGGCGCTGCACCTGCACGCGGCGATCACCGAGGCGCGGGACGGCCGGGACGGGATGGCGTGGAACCACTGGGACACGGCCGACCAGGTCGCGAAGTCACTGCCGGCCGGGTACACCGAGCTGTCGACGGTGTTCGGGCGGGCGAACGTCGACCTTCACGCGGTCAGCGTCTCCACCGAGCTGCGGAGCTCAGGCAAGGCACTGTCGCTGGCGGACGAGATCGACCCGGACTCGATCCCGTCGACGGAGCGCCGAACCAGGCTGTGGGTGGATGCGGCCCGGTCGCACATGCATCGGGGCGACCGGACCGCCGCGCTGCACGTGATGGGGATCGCGCTGCGGATCAGCCCGGAGACGGTCCGGTTCACACCCCAGGCTCGTTCGGTCGCGGCCGAGTTGTGGCGGAAGTCGCCGCGCGCGATGCGAGCGGAGACGTTGGAGCTCGCCGAGGCGGTGGGGATCACGACCGGCGTGTGACCCGAGGCGCAGCCCCGGCCCCGGAAAATGACAACCGACCACATGGCGCGGGGAGATCGGATGCCCGCCGGAAGAGACCTGGAACATCCGGTTCGACGAGCCGACTTGAGCAAGGGGATCCAGTCGCGATGATCGAGGCGAACACGCGACGAGGCCACAGGCGTCGGACCCGCGGCGAGCCGGTCGCGCGCACCGGGGCGCCGGAGGAGGCCGTCGCCCTTTCGGAGGGCCTCGGCCCGACGACCTGAGGCGATGGACGCGGAGGACCGCGATCAGCACAACGGGCTTCCGCTGCATGGGAAGTCGGACCAGCCGAC
>NZ_JBSFJC010000455.1:0-1363 GCF_053597855.1 Kitasatospora sp. NPDC001225 | reverse complement strand
GCCCGGGCCCCCCGCGACGGGCTGCTCCCCCCCCCCCCCGGCGCGGGGGCGGCGCTGTCCGCCGCCCCCGCCGGGGTGACCCAGTGGCGGCTGCGCAAGGCCCACCGCGCGGCGGCCGATCCGGCGGTGTGGAACATCACCCACCGGATCACCCTGCGCGGGCCGCTGGAGCCCGAGCGGCTGGCCGCCGCGCTGACGGCGGTGACCGAGCGGCACGAGAGCCTGCGGACCCGGTTCCTGGAGACCGAGCTCGGGGGGCTCCAGCAGGTGCTGCCGAACACCCCGCTGGACGTCCCGGTCGACGACCTGCGCGGGCTCGCGCCCGCCGAACGGGACGCGGCCCTCGCCGCGGCCCTGGAGGCCGAGGTCGCCCGCCCGTTCGACCTGACCGCGCCCCCGCTGCTGCGCGCCCGGCTGCTGCGCCCGGCGGCGGAGGAGTGGGTGCTGCTGCTGACCATCCACCACATCGCGGTGGACGGCTGGTCGCTGGCCACCGTGCTGGCCGACCTGAGCGCGCTCTACCGTACGGGCGGGTCGCTGCCCGGGGAGGCCGGCCGGATGACCGACCACGCCTGCTGGGAGCGGACGGTGGTCAACCGGGCCTCCATGGCGGCGG
Organism: Kitasatospora sp. NPDC001225; assembly: GCF_053597855.1. Taxonomy (NCBI): domain Bacteria; kingdom Bacillati; phylum Actinomycetota; class Actinomycetes; order Kitasatosporales; family Streptomycetaceae; genus Kitasatospora; species Kitasatospora sp. NPDC001225. Next base: position 747 of record NZ_JBSFJC010000455.1, on the reverse strand, counting down.
CCGCCGACCACTGGGCCGAGGTCCTCGGCGGCGCCTCGCTCGCGGCGGACCTGCCCACCGACCGGCCGCGTCCCGAGCAGCGCTCCGGGCTCGGCGAGACGGCCGAGTTCCGAGTCCCGGCGGCGGTGGCCGAGGCGGTCGGGCGCTACGCCGCCGCCCGGTCCACCACCGCCTCGGCCGTCGTCGTCGCCGCCTTCGCCCGGCTGCTCGGCTCGCTCAGCGGCGCGTCGGAGACGCTGATCCTGCTCTCCAACGCCAACCGCAGGCGGCCGGCCGACGAACGGGTGGTCGGCCTGCTCACCAGCAGCATGCCGATCCTGGTGCCCACCCGGAGCGAGAGCGGCTTCGGGGCCCTGGTGGACCACGCCGCCGAGGCGATCGCCTCCGCCCTCGACCACTCCCTGATGCCGTTCGGCCTGCTGGTCGAACCGCTGCGGGAGCGCGGCGTCCCCATGCCCGTCGGCTACCCGCAGGTCGTGCTCGCCGTCCAGAGCACCCCGCCGATCGGCCTCGACCTCCCCGGCCTGACCGCCGAGATCGAGGACATCCCCGGCCACTCCGCCCGGGCCGACTGCGCGTTCTCGCTCACCCCGGACGCCGACGGCTACCTCGGGCAGGTCGAGTACGACGCCGACCTGTTCGACCCAGGCACCGTCCGGGGCTGGCTGGACGCCCTGGTCGAGGACCTGGCCCGGCAGTTGGAGGTCCCGCTCGGGTGACCCGACAAACCCGGAGGCCCCGGTGGGC
>NZ_JBSFJC010000454.1:0-1370 GCF_053597855.1 Kitasatospora sp. NPDC001225 | reverse complement strand
GGGGTTTACCTGTCTGTCCCTCGGGGGGGGGGTGTGCTGGGGGTGGTCGTGCCTCGGCGTGTGTGGTTTGGTGTTGTTCAGTGGGGGGGTTCGTCGGGCTGGGCGGGGGCGTCGTCGGCGACGCACCGCCCGGCCAATGAACAACGCGCCACCCACAGACCGCTGATGGATCACCGTCACCACCGGCAGACCGCCGACACCGTGCCTAGTACAGGTCGGAGCTGCGGATCGTCGCCCAGCTGATGCTCCGGCCGCCGCTGGGGTTGACGAAGACGACCTTGAGGCCGCCGAGGGCGGAGACCGCGAGGCTGGCCTTCGCCAGGGAACTGGGCTTGAAGGTGTCGGCGCTCCAGCAGGGGTGGCTGTTGACGTCGTAGACGACGAAGTTCCCGTCGCCCTGCATGATCGCCTTGTAGCCGCAGCCCCAGGTCTTGGGCGCCTGCCACACGGCGTGGACGAGACTCGGGTCCTGGTAGGCCCGGTAGAGGACGAGGTTGCCGTCGTTCTGCAGGACCAGCTGGGTGTCGCCCGCCTCGATGTGGCCGCCGCGGTAGAGGATGCCGGGCTCGTCCAGGTACGAGGCGGGCGGGCCGTCGGCGTGCGCGGTCCCCGCCGACGCCACCGTCCCGACCAGGGCCAGCATGCCGGCCGCGATCCCGAGCACGGTGTGCCGCAGCTTCTTCGTCGTCCTCATGTCCCCGTGTGCCTCTCTCGTCCGTTCGCGCCCGTGAACGTGTGGGGCGCGCTCTGCGGGATCGATCGTGCGTGACGGCGGTAGACAGACGATCAACGCCCAGGTGGACCGGCGTCAGCCGAGGGCCCTGGGCGAGCGGACCTCGGCCATAGGCCTAAGCGGGTTCCACGTGGTTGTCCGCGGCGGCCGCGGTGGGGGCGGGGACCGTTCGGAGGGTGGGATCGCCGGGGCGGGACTGGGCGAGCAGCCAGTCGTAGACCTCGGGGTCGTCGTACGTCCGGGTCCAGGAGTCGTGGCCGACGCCCGGGTAGCGGGTGAACCGCACCGGGCCGCCCAGTGCGCGCAGCGCGTCGACCAGGCGCTCGGTGTGCGAGACCGGGATGACCTCGTCCTCCTCGCCGTGGAAGGTCCAGACGGGGACGGCGGTCAGGCGCGGAGCGGACTCCCGCAGCCAGGAGCCGCAGACCGGTACGGCGGCGGCGAACCGGCGCGGGTACCGGGCGGCGAGCGCCCACGAGCCGGTGCCGCCCATGCTGAGGCCGGTCACGTACCGGCGGTGGGGGTGGTTGCGGAGCACCCGCGCCACCACCGCCCGAAACGAAGAGCGTGGGGGAGGGGAAGAGTGGTTTTAGAGAGGTGTAGATATAGGTGGTGGCCGGATCATTAAAAAAAGGGG
>NZ_JBSFJC010000453.1:0-1376 GCF_053597855.1 Kitasatospora sp. NPDC001225 | reverse complement strand
GTGACGGGGCGTCGGGGGCGGTGGCGAGGTCAGCAGGACGTAGCGGCCGCGGCGCAGCAGGGGCAGCAGCGTGCCGCCGCCGTGGACGGCGAGGTCGGGGGCGCGGGTGCCGGTGAGCGGGTGGGCGCCGGACGGGTCGGCGGGCGGGTAGGTGACGGCGAGCCCGGCGGAGCGCAGGGCCAGGGTGTCGGAGAACTCCGGGACGCGGGCGATGAGTTCGCCCAGCAGGTCGCGCATGGCGAGGTTCTCCGGGGTGTAGGTGGTCATCAGGCCGGTCTGCGCGCGGGTGCTGCGCAGCAGGTCGGCGCCGACCGGGTGGCGTTCGGCGTGGTAGCTGTCGAGCAGGCCGTCGGGGGCGGTGCCGGCGAGGGTCTGGGCGAGCTTCCAGCCGAGGTTGCCGGCGTCCTGGAGGCCGACGTTGAGGCCGGGGCCGCCGGCGGGGAAGTGGGTGTGGGCGGCGTCACCGGCGAGCAGGACCCGGCCGTGCCGGTACCGCTCGGCCTGGCGGGTGGCGTTGCCGAAGGTCGAGATCCAGCGCGGGTCGCGCATGCCGTAGTCGGTGCCGGTGATCCGGCGGACCCGGGTGCGGAGCTCCTCGACGGTGGGGGTCTCGGGCCGTTCCCGGACGCTCCGCGCGTCGTTGCCGACCACCCGGTGGAGGCCGTCGGGCAGTGGGAAGACCATGACGGTGCCGTGCTCGTTGGCGACGGAGTGCGCGGCCGGCGGCGCGTCGAGGACGACGTCGGCCATCCAGGCCCACCGGGTGGCGGCGGTGCCGGGGAAGCCGATGCCGGCGGCGGTGCGCACGGTGCTGCGGCTGCCGTCGCAGCCGACCAGGTAGGCCGCGCGCAGCCGCCGGGGCCCGGCCGGGGTGTCGACGTCGACGGTCACCGCGTCCTCGTTCCGGGTCAGCCCGGTCACCCGGTGCTCGCGCAGCAGGCGGACGCCGACGGCCTCGGCGTGGGCGGCGATGAGTTCCTCGGTGCGCGCCTGCGGCAGGGCGAGGGTGAACGGGTAGGGCGTGTCCAGCCGGGAGAAGTCCATCCGGCTGGTGAGCGAGGCGAAGTGTCCGCTGGGCACCCGCAGGCCTTCGGCGAGGAACGGCGCCACCAGCCCCCGGGCGGCGAACAGTTCGAGGCTGCGCGGGTGGACGGTGAGGGCGCGGGAGTGCGGGTCGGGCTCGGCCCGGGTCTCCAGCACGGTCACGTCGACGCCGTGGAGCCGCAGTTCGCAGGCGAGCCAGAGGCCGACCGGTCCGCCGCCGGCGATGACGACCTGGTGGATCCCGTCGGCCTCCTCCGAGAACGCCTTCGACCGACCGCTCGACGCCATACCGCCCTGACGCCCGAACTCCATGAACGCACCCGGCGACACCA
>NZ_JBSFJC010000452.1:0-1377 GCF_053597855.1 Kitasatospora sp. NPDC001225 | reverse complement strand
CCAGGATGGCGGCGATGGCGGGCAGCGCCGACTCGTCCCCGGCCAGCAGCACCCAGCCGGGGTCGGCGGGCAGCCGGAACTCCACGCCGCCGGCTTCCTCGACGGCCGGTCCGCAGACCACCACCCGGTCGCCGGGCGCGGCCGTGGCGGCCCACCGGGAGCCCGGGCCAAGGTCCCCGTGCACGGCGATGTCGATGTCGATCTCGTCGGGGTCGCGGCGCTGGCCGCGGACGGTGTAGGTGCGCAGCACCGGGCGCACCCGCGGGTCGGCCTCCCGCCAGCTCTGGTACCAGCCGAAGTCGCCGTCGCCGGGCGGGATCAGCGGCTCGGACTGCCCGGGGAGCGGCAGCAGCAGCTTGATCCGCTGGTCGAGGCCGCCGTTGACGAACCCGGTGAGGCTCTCACCGGTGAGCGCGACGCGGACCAGGTGCGGGGTGAGCCTGGCGGTGCGGGCGACGCGCAGGGGGAAGAGCGCGAAACGGGCGGGAGCGGTGACGGTGGACAGGGCGGGCTCCTTCCAGCGAACGGGCGGACGCCGCGGCCGTGCCGGTCCGTACGTCGCCGACGCGCACCGCAGCTTAGGTGAGGCTAACCTAAACTCCGCGCCGAGGACAGCCGCCCTGGTTCGCCGTCAGTCACCGTTCCCGTCAGCCGCCGTTCCCGTCAGTCACCGCTCCCGGCCGCCACCGGGTCAGTGATGCCGCCGGGCGAGGCCTCGCCCCGGACGTCCCAGCCGGCCAGGCGGGCCGCGGGCTCGTAGACGGACTCGTAGAAGTCCAGCACCACGGCACGCGCGTCCTCCCGGCCGCGGACCTCGTCGTACGGCAGGACGGCAAGGTGGCTGCCGCTGCGCTCCACCCAGCGGGCGGCACCGGGGCGGAGCGGGCTGTCGGCCAGGCCGGCGGGCTCGGGGGCCGCGTAGGAGTAGAAGGCCGGGTCCGGGAAGGAGTCGTCGCCGAACCAGAAACCGGAGCTCACGACCTCGCGGGAGTAGGCCTCGCGGGTCACCGGGTCGACGGTCCGCGGCTGTTCGATCACCCGGCCGGAGAAGCGGGTGACGGCGATGTCGAAGGTGTGCCAGAAGTGGTGCACCGGGCTGATCTTCCCGCAGAAGCCGGCGGCGAACTCCTCCAGCACCAGGTTGACCTGGCTCAGCACCTGCCAGTAGCGGTTGACCCAGAACGGGTCGTAGGCGGCGTGCTCGGTGTCCTCGGTGAACGGCCGGCCGGCGTCGGGCAGGTCGAACGGGAACGGGTGCGAGACCGTGACCGGCACGCCGACCGCCGCGAGGGAGTCGAGCGTACGGCGGTAGAACGACGCCACGGACTGCCCGGTGAGCGGGAACGAGGCCGTGCGGCCGTCCGAGGAGGAGACCAC
>NZ_JBSFJC010000451.1:0-1377 GCF_053597855.1 Kitasatospora sp. NPDC001225 | reverse complement strand
GACGGGCTCGCCGACGGCGTGGCGGACGCCGTCGCGGGCGGGGCCGACCTGCTGCTCACCGCCTTCGCCCCGTCGCCGCTCAGCCTGACGGCGGGGGACGCGTACGGTGTGCCCGTCCTCGGCACGTACCTCACGCCCGCCTTCGCCACCACGGAGTTCCCGCTGCCCGGCCCCGCCGGCGGCGCGGACCTGGGACCGGAGGGCAATCTCGCCGCCGGCCAGGAGCGGCTCCGGGGCGCGGACCGAATGTTCTCGAGTGCCGTGGACCGGATGCGCGAGCGCCTCGGCCTTCCCGGCACGACGTCGCCGGAACCGCTCGGGCACACCCGTCCGGTCGTCCACGGTTACAGCCCCGTGCTGCTGCCGCGCCCGGCGGACTGGCCGGCCCCGGTCGACGTGGCGGGCTTCTGGTGGCCCGCCCGGCCGCTGGGCTGGCAGCCTCCGGGCGACCTGGTCGACTTCCTCTAGGCCGGTCCGGCCCCGGTGTTCATCGGCTTCGGCAGCATGGCCCCCGGGGAGGGCGAGCGGCTCGGCGAGCTGGTGACGGCCGCGGTACGGCAGGCGGGGGTGCGCGCGGTGGTCCAGGCGGGCTGGGCCGGGCTGGAGGCGGCGGGTGACGGCGTGTTCTGCGTCGGCGACGTGCCCCACGACTGGCTGTTCCCCCGCACGGCCGCCGTCGTCCACCACGCCGGGGCGGGCACCACGGGCGCCGCGCTGCGCGCCGGGGTCCCCGCCGTACCGGTGCCCGTGATGGCCGACCAGCCGTTCTGGGCGGCCCGGCTGCACCGGCTGGGAGTGGCCCCGCAGCCCGTGCCGTTCGCCGACCTCACCGCCGAGCGCCTCGCCGCCTCGATCACGGCCGCTCTGGCCGAGCCGGTCCGCCGCCGTGCGGCCGCCGTCGCCGGGCTCATGGCGGGCGAGGACGGCGCCGGTGCCGTCCTGGCCCACGTCGCCCGGATCGCCGAGGCCCCCGGCCGCTGAGCCTGGACGGTCTGACACCCGGCCAGGGCACGCGCCCCGGACGGCCGGCGGCGGTCCACCCACTCTTGGATAGGCTGCCGGGATGATCCCCGACGCCCCCCGGCTGCTGCGCGCCGACGCCGCCCGCAACGCGGAAAAGATCATCCAGGCCGCCCGGGAGGTCTTCACCGAACAGGGCCCCGACGCCCACCTCGACGACGTGGCGCGCCGGGCCGGCGTCGGGGCCGCCACGCTGTTCCGCCGCTTCCCCGACAAGGCCGCGCTCCTGCGGGCCGTGCTGGACCAGGGCTTCGGCGAGCGCGTCCGGCCTGAGGTGTTCGACCGGCACCGCAAACTGATGGCCGAGCACCGGCCCCAGCACTACCGGGGCGATGCCGTCTTCTTCGGCGCCACCCT
>NZ_JBSFJC010000450.1:0-1386 GCF_053597855.1 Kitasatospora sp. NPDC001225 | reverse complement strand
GGCCGGTACGCGGAGCGTCCCCGCCCCGCAGGGCCCACGGACGCGGGGCACCGCGGCGGTTACCCGATTCGGGTGAACGCGGTTGGACGTCGACCCGGGGCGCGCCCGCGTGGTGGGGCGCCACCTCCTGCACGGCGAAGTCCCCCGCCCCACCTGGTACGCGTGACACCCCGAGTAAGGAGCACCCCCGCATGACCAGCAGTTCCCCGACCGTCCCGCTGTCCGTCCTCGACATATCGTCCATCGACTCCGCCGGCAGCCCCGCCGAGACCCTGGTCGGCACCCGCCGGCTGGTGGCGGCCGCCGACGAGCTGGGCTACACCCGGTTCTGGGTGGCCGAGCACCACAACTCGCGCGGGATCGCCGGCTCCGTCCCGGCCGTCCTGCTGGCCGCGCTCGGCGAGCGGACCAGCCGGATCCGGATCGGCGCGGGCGGGGTGATCCTGCCCAACCACCCGCCGTACGCCGTCGCGGAGTCCTTCCGGACGCTGGCCGCGCTGTTCCCCGGCCGGGTGGACCTGGGCATCGGCCGCTCGGGCGCGGACCCGCTGCTCTCCCACGCGCTGCGCCGGGCGCCCGACGAGGACTTCCCGGCGGCGCTGGAGGAGCTGCTCGCCTTCGTCGACGGCGGCTTCCCGGACGGGCACGTCTACCAGCGGCTGGAGGCCCTGCCGGAGCCGCCGCGGCCGCCCCGGCCGTGGCTGCTGGGCGCCAGTGTGCGCAGCGCCGTGGACGCGGGCCGGCGCGGGCTGCCGTACGCGTTCGCCCACCACTTCTTCAACTCCCGCGGCACCGAGGAGGCGCTGCGGGCGTACCGGCAGAGCTTCCGGCCCTCGGCCCGGGCCGAGCGGCCGCACGCGATCGTCACCGCCTACACGGTGTGCGGGGAGACCACGGAGCACGCGCGCCGGCTGACGGCGCCGGCGCTGTTCCCGGTGCTGCGGCTGAACGGCGCCTCGCCGATCGCGCCGCTGCCCACCGTCGAGGAGGCGGCGGCGTACCCGTGGACGGAGGCCGAGCTGGCCTCCGCCGACGCACTGCTCAGCACCCAGGCGGTCGGCGACGCCGAGGAGGTCCGCCGGGCGCTGACGGACCTGCTGGAGCGCACCGGCGCGGACGAGCTGATGGTGACCAACAACGTCACCGACGTCGAGGAGAAGATCCGCTCGCTGGAACGCGTGCGGGACCTCGCCCCGGCGCTGCCCGTCCCCGCCGGGGTCAGCCGGTAACGGCCGGGCGGCGGCGGTGGGCGCGGGCGCCGAGGCTGTCGCGGATGCGGCGGTGGTGGGTGACCACCCGCTGTTCCAGATCATGCTGGCCCTGCAGAACGCGCCGGTCGGCGAGTTCGCGCTGCCGGGGCTGGAGACCGGCCACCTGGCGGCGCCG
>NZ_JBSFJC010000449.1:0-1391 GCF_053597855.1 Kitasatospora sp. NPDC001225 | reverse complement strand
GGCGCCCGGCGGGCGGTCGCCGTCCAGGGCGCTCACGCCGAAGTCGACCAGCGCGGGCCGGCCGTCCCCGTCGAGCACGACGTTCGCGGGCTTGAGGTCGCAGACCACCACGCCGCGCGCGTGCACCGCGTCCAGCGCCCGCAGCAACGCGCGCGCCAGCGTCCACCAGTCCCGCCCGCCCGCGCCGCCACCGGAACCCGCGCCGCCCGCGTCTCCCGCCTCAGCGTCGTACGGGCCGCGGGTGAGCACCTCGCGGCGCAGGTCGGTCCGCCCGCAGGCGGTGCTGACCAGGTACTCGTCGGTGCCGTGCCGGAAGTAGTCGACCAGCGCGGGCACTCCGGGGACCCCGGCCAGCGCGTCGAGCACCCGGCGCTCGTGCCGCAGCCGGCCGCGCGCGTCGACACCCGTGCCGTCCTCGGCGACGAAGGCCCGGGCCTGCTTGACCACCACCTCGCGCCCGGTGGCGAGGTGGACCGCGCGGTAGACGTGGCCGCTCGGCGCGCGGGTGATGCCGGCGGTGATCCGGTAGCGGCCGTCGCCGACCCGGGTGGTCGCCGGGCGGGCGGGGGCGCCGGGCGCCTCGAACGGGTCGCCCGCCCAGGGCGGTCGGCGGTAGCGGGCCTCGGCGAGGCCGGGGAACAGCGCGCCGTCCGGGCCGGCCATGCCGGCCTGGGCCTCGTCGTCGGTGACCCGGAACGGGCCGTAGCGGTAGTGCACCGGGGCGTCCGGCCGCACCCGGCGGTCGCTGACCACGGCGGGGCCCTCCCGACCGGCCAGCGCCTGCGCCAACTCCAGCCCCAGGGCGCGGACTTCCTCGGGCCGGGGGTAGACCGTGACGGCCTTGCCCACGGCGGCGGCGCCGTACCGTCCGCTGTTGAGTTCCCACAGCGCCGCCGTGCTCACCGCGAACTTCACGTCGCAGACCCGGCCGAGCAGGATCGGGAGCGCCGTGTCCAGCAGCGCTTCGAAACCGTCCGGGCGGGCGGAGAGGTGCAGCTTCCAGCCGTGGGCGAGCTCCGGCATCCGAGGGTCCCGGAGGTACCACCACTGGCCGTCGGTGCGCAGCGGGCGGTGCGGGCCGGGCGCGCTGGCGGCCAACTGCTCGGCCCTGCTGCCCAGTTGTGCCCGCAGTGCGTCCCGGTGCGCGGCCTCGGCGGAGCCGGGGTCGGGCGGTGCGCTCATGGTTCCGTCCTCCCCCGGTCCGCCGTGGTCAGCCGTTCCTTCGGATCCGGGTGGATCAGGCGTTGAACTCACAGGGGAAGCGGGTCGGGACGTAGGTCACCCACGGGTCGGCGAGGCAGGCGGCGGGCGTGAGGTCGGCGTCGAACTCGTCCTCGAAGACGATGGCGTCCTCGTCGATCTCCAGCGGGCCGGCGTCGCGGATGTCGGTC
>NZ_JBSFJC010000448.1:0-1391 GCF_053597855.1 Kitasatospora sp. NPDC001225 | reverse complement strand
TTCCGATCTGCGGGCGCGGGCATCGGCGCTCAGACGGGTGGACGAACTCCTCCAGGGTGCCCCGGTAGGTCTGCAGCAGCCGGATGTGGTACTCCAGCGGCGCGCCCTGCGGGTTGGCCTTGCCGAGCGGGGTGGTGGGCTCGGGGCACCAGGTGGTGAAGCGCGGCACCACGCCGCGGGACATGAAGAAGCGCAGGCCCTCCTCGGTGGAGGCGATCGCCTCGTCCACCGTGGTGAAGCCGAAGGGCTCGGCCATCTCCACGCCCGCGACGAAGTTGGGGATCACGTTCTCCGGGCCGAACACCTCGGTGGAGTCGAGGATCCGGCGGTGCCACTCGTCCCGGCCGACGTAGCGCTCCTTGCCGGGGCAGTAGAGCTCGAACAGCCGCTTGTCCCACACCTCGAAGTTGGGGTGGTAGATCCGCACGCCGTAGTCGTGGAAGCGCTGGACGTCCTCGCGCGGCAGCGCCTGGGCCACCACCTTGCCGATCCAGCGGCCGGGGAAGCGCTCCTCGATGGCCTTGGCGTACTGCCCGTAGAAGTCGGCCTCGTCCCGGCCGCCGACGTGCGAGGTGATCGCGCCACCGGTGAGGGTGTACGCCTGCGAGGCCCGGGCGGTGTCGTGCCGGTCGATGATCGCCAGCGCCTCCAGCACCTCATCGACCGGCTTGACCCCGGTGTACGGGCGGCCGGCCGCCTTGTGCTGGCGCCAGTTGTGGTTGATGTCGCAGTACTGGCACTCCTCCTTGGCGCCGAAGTACTGGCAGACCCGGAACACCGTGAGGTAGATCAGGTAGCCCCACTGGATGGTCGGGGCGACCTCCATCACCGACTTCCCGTTGGCCAGCGTGTGCCGGTAGTAGTCCGGCATCGGCGGCAGGCCGACGTCGGCGATCCGCGCACCGTCCAGGTAGAGGCCGAGCGTGCCGTCGTCCCCGGCGCCGACCCGGTACGGCGAGTCCGGGTTCACCCGCACCGACACCACCGTGCGGCGCAGCCCGTACGGCCCGCCGGTCAGCACGACCTCCTCCGGCGGCCGGTTGAGCGCGGCCGCGCCCAGCTCGGGCAGCGTGCGGTGGTCGAAGGAGAAGATGAAGTACGACTTCGGCTTGACCTCGCCGCCCCCGTCGGCGCCCGCGCTGCCGCTCAGCGCGGACTCGTCGAAGGCCATGCCGCCGCGCAGCAGGTCCTCCTTGATCACCGCCTCCCGGGGCACGTCGGGATAGCGCTCCATGAGCTGCTCCACGAGTGCGGTGCGGCTGCGGGCCTGGCTCTCCATGCGCTGGTCTTCCTTCCTGGCCCCGCCTCCTCGACGGCGCCGTGCCCATGGACATCGCGAAGTCGAGCAGCGCCGGGCAGTCCTTCCTGGCCAGCTCGTTGGGCTCGCCGAG
>NZ_JBSFJC010000447.1:0-1394 GCF_053597855.1 Kitasatospora sp. NPDC001225 | reverse complement strand
GCCCAGCGCAGAGCCTCGGCGTCGGCCGCGTCGGCGTGGGCGCCGCGGTGGGCCGTGACGTCCCGGATCGAGGATTCCCTGAGCGCGTCGGTCGTCACGCGGGCCCCTGGCCCGGCTGTTGTGCCGTCTGCTTCGGTCGGTGTGTCGTCCGGTCCGGCCGTTGTGCCGGCGGGCGTACGCCCCACATCGCGACCATGGCGTGCGCCGTGTCGACGAACCCGGGGCGGCGCAGGTGGGTCAGGGCCTCGGCCCCGTCCGCCTCCGCGAGGACCCCGGCGCGCGCCATCGCCGGCAGCAGATCGGCGATCGACAGTGCCCACGCCCGTCCCGCCGCGTTCGTCGCGGTCAGGGTCGGGCAGTGCACCCGCATCCCCACCTCCACAAGCCCCAGGCCCCGCAGCGGGGCGGGGAACGACCGGGCCCAGGCCGACACGTCGCTGCCGAGGGTCGTGGCCAGGGTGGTGGTGACGGCGGTCCCGAGACGCCGTACGACCGGGTCGGGGGAGGAGGCGGCGGGGAAGAACGAGGGGTCCTCGATGTACAGGCGGCCGCCCGGCTTCAGCCAGGACGCCATGCGCCCCGGCAGCGCGGCACGCTCGGGCAGGTGGCACAGGACGCTGCGGGCGACGACGAGGTCGAAGGTGCCGGGCGGGAACCCGTCGGTGCGCACGTCGTGCCGCAGCACGCGCAGCGCCGGGTGGCGCAGGCCCGTCAGGAAACGGAGGTCGGTGTCGGTGGCCGTCACCTCGCCCTCGGGGTGGCGGCGGGCGAGCCACAGGGCCAAGGTCCCGGCCCCCGCCCCGATTTCCAGGCAACGGGCGTCGGCCGGCAGGTCCCAGCGCGCCAGATCACCCGTGGTCGCGGGGTCGCAGGAACCGGCCAGGGCGTCGAGACGGTCCGTCTGCGCGGGGTGGGCGAAGGCGAACACCTCCTCGCCGTACGCTGGGAGTTCACGTTCTTCCGGCGCTTCCTTCCGCATGCGATACCTCCTTTTCCCTTTTGATATGACCAACGCCTTTCGATTTGGGCCAGCAGGTTTTGACCAGACCGGCGCCCTGCGATCGGACCGGCGGTTTTCCGATTGGACCAGCGTTCTCGCGTCTCCCTCTTGACGACACGCCAGGGCGCTCAGTGCGGCGCATCGGATTTCATGCTTCGCTGTGCGCGCGGGAGACAGTGGCGGGCGGCGCTGGGCCGTGGATACGGCGAGGCGGGCAGCAGATCGAACGGCCAACTCCACGCATTTCCACCGCATTCCAGCCCGAGCAAAAGAAACCCGGGTGACCGGGATGTCCGAGGAGGCGTCACATGGCCTGGACCTGCCCGAGGTGTCGCTGGTGGCGATCCTGGACGCGGACAAGGAGGGCTTCCTGCGCTCCGGCACCTCGCTGATC
>NZ_JBSFJC010000446.1:0-1407 GCF_053597855.1 Kitasatospora sp. NPDC001225 | reverse complement strand
GAGGAGGGAGCCACTGCGGAGCATTGGCGACCGACGACAACGCGGCGAGGTGCGTGCCCCGGCGTCGCCCCGCAGACGCGAGTTTGAAGACAGGCGCTAGCCGCCCACCCTGGCCAGGGCGTCCACCACGCGGGCGTCGTAGACCCGGCCCCGGCCCAGCCGCAGGGCCTCCAGCGCCTCCAGCCGCCCGACGGCCTCGCCGACGCCCCGGCCGCGGGCCGCCGTGAGCAGGTCGTCGTGGGCGTTGGCGACCCGGATGATCCGGGAGGCGAGCGGCACCGGGCCGTCGCCCGAGGCGGGCCCGGTGCACGGGTCGGCCAGCCGGGCGACCTGCTCGGCGACCTGCCGGGGCACCCCGGTGCGGCTGATCACCTCGCTGCCGAGGCGGGCGATCCGCTGCTGCTCGGCCTCGGGCAGCAGCGCGGTGGCGCCGTCCGGCACCGGTTCGACCAGGGACAGCTGGCCGACGTCGTGCATCAGCGCGGCGTACTCCAGCAGGGCGAGCTCGCGGGTGCCCAGACCCAGCTCGCGGCCCAGCGCGCACGCCGTGTCCGCGACCCGGCGCGCGTGCCCGTGCGGGGTGTACCCGGCCACCTCGGTGGCCCGGGCGAGGCTGGCGATGGTCTGCCCGGTGGTGGCCCGCACGGCGGCGGCGCGCCGGAAGGACACCTGGGCGAGCAACAGCGGGGTGCAGAACAGCGGCAGCGCCCACAGCCCGACCTCGCCGGCCGCGAGGCTGACCAGCATCCCGGTGGCGACGATCGCCGAGCCGATGCCGAACAGCGAGCGCAGCTCGTCCTCCAGCGCCGCCGGGAACCGCAGCCCGCCGCCGGAGCGGCGCAGCAGCGCCGCCAGGGTCGCGTCGCAGAGCGCGGCCAGCGCGGCGACGGCGGTCAGGAACACCCCGTACGCCGGGCCCTCGGGCGAGAAGCGGTCGACCATGCCGCCGTTGTAGAGCGGCTGGAAGACGGCGCCCGCGAAGCCGACGGCGAGCACCCGGCGGGCGGCGCCGTCACGGCGGGCCGGATCGGTCCAGGGCGGACGGCGGTGCGGGCGCCCGGGGCCGTCCGGCAGGGCCCGGTCCGGCAGGACGAGGCCGGCCAGCCGGCCCAGCAGCAGGCCGGCCCCGGTCACCGCGACCACCTGGAGCGTCCCGTGCGCGGTCGGCACCCCGCGCAGCGGCCCGAGCAGGGCGTACGCCAGCGCACCGGCCGCGCCGATCGGCGCCTGCTCCCGATCCCCCGGAAGGGTGATGCGGACGCATTCGCCGAGCGCGATCAGCACGGTGAACGCCAGCGCGACCCGGGGCTCCGCGACCCCGCGCAGCGCGACACCGGGGTCGACTGCCTGGGCGACCCGAAGCCCGACTTCAAGACCGCGCGGGCCGCGATCACCGGGCACACCCTC
>NZ_JBSFJC010000445.1:0-1462 GCF_053597855.1 Kitasatospora sp. NPDC001225 | reverse complement strand
CACGCTCCCGGACCACCCCCACACCTCGCCGGACCACCCGGACCACCCGGCGCACCCCGCCGCCCCGCCCCAGCGGGAACCGGGCGGCCGGGTCTGGACGGCCTCGGTGAGCGCCTCCAGGGTGCCGGTGTCCCGCAGGGTGAAGAACTCCAGAATCCTACGGTGGCGCAACTGGCCCGGCAAGCAGCCGAATTCGGCTGCCATCGCGCGGTTGACGATCAGGATCTGCCCGCCGAACTCGCACACCGCGATGGGCATCGGCACGTGGTCCATCAGCCGCAGCGCCCGGTTGCGCCAGATCACCGCCGGGTCCAGGCGGCCGCCCGGCAGGGGGGCGCAGTCCTCGGTCGGTCGCATCGGTGGTTCTCCTCTCCGGGGCCAGGGCTGACGGTTCGTGGGCAAGCCCGTCGGAGCCCCTGGTACTACACAATCATGTAGTGATCGGGGTCCGACGTTCCGCCCGGTGGGCGCACAGTGGTGGAAGACCGAAGTTTCCTGCCGTGGGAGGGGCCACAGCGATGACCGAGACCGTGGAGAGCACGACCGAGGGCCAGTGGACGGCCGAGGACGGGTGGACGGACGGCGGCGAGCGGGCGGACGGGGCCGGGAGCGGTCGGGCCGTCCCCCTGGTGGACATCTCGTCGGCGCCGCCGATCGCCGCCCCGATGCTGCGCACCATGGAACTGGCCAGAGAGCACGGCCCGGCCTTCGTCCAGCGGCTGCACGGCCGGGACAGCCTGATCGTCAGCGGGCTGGAGCTGGTCGAGGAGCTCGCCGACGAGACCCGGTTCACCAAGTCGATCGGCCCGGGCCTGGAGAACGTCCGCCAGTTCACCGGCGACGGCCTGTTCACCGCCTACAACGACGAGCCCAACTGGGCCCGGGCGCACGACATCCTGATGCCGGCCTTCGCGCTCGGCTCGATGCGCACCTACCACCCGGTGATGCTGCGGGTGGCCCGCCGGCTGGTCGACTCCTGGGACCGCCGGGAGGCCGCCGGACTGCCGGTGGACGTGCCCGGCGACATGACCCGGATGACCCTGGACACCATCGGACTGGCGGGCTTCGGCTTCGACTTCGGCTCCTTCGAGCGGGACGAGCCGCACCCCTTCGTCGAGGCGATGGTGCGCTGCCTGGGCTGGGCGATGAACAGGCTCACCCGTGACCCGGAGGCCGACCACCGCGAGCGGGACACCGCCTTCCGGGCCGACGCCGACTACCTGGCCGCCGTGGTGGACGAGGTGATCGCCGCCCGCTCCGCGGAGGGAACCGCCGGGGAGGGAGCAGTTGGGGAGGGCGAGCAGGCCCCGGCCGAGGACCTGCTGGGCCTGATGCTCGGCGCGGTCCGCCCCTCGGACGGGACCCGGCTGGACGCCGAGAACATCCGCAACCAGGTGATCACCTTCCTGATCGCCGGCCACGAGACCACCTCGGGCGCGCTCTCCTTCGCGATGTACTACCT
>NZ_JBSFJC010000444.1:0-1488 GCF_053597855.1 Kitasatospora sp. NPDC001225 | reverse complement strand
GCGGCCGACGCTACCGCCACGGCCTCCCCCGTCGGTGCGGGTTCACGCGAAGCGGCACCTACTGCGGGATCGTCGGTCCCGCGCCCGGCAGACGGGCGCTTGGACGGGCTGAGCCTTGGAGGGCATCGTGGGCGAGCGGGAGACGTGGACGACGGACGAGTTCGGGGCCTCGCACGAGGGAGCCGTCGGCGTGCTCCTGCCCGACGGCACCGTTCCCGAGCCCGCCTACCTCATCCTGACGGAACACGGAGCCGGGCGGACGACCACGCAGTGGAACGTGTACGACGGCAGCTCAGGTCTCCGCCCGAGGGCGCACATGCTGCGCGCCGTGTGCTCCTGCGGTTGGTCCGGTGCTGCGCGTCCCCTCGACTGGGACCAGATCGGCGAGCGGGCCCTCGGTGAAGCGGCCCTGGACCTGGCGGAGAGCTGCGAGGAGGAGTGGGACCGGCACGCCGCCGAGGTGGAGGAGTCCGCTGTGGCCCTGCCGGAGGAACTCGGCGAGTTGCTGCGCCTCCTGGCGGAGGGGATCGAGAAGCTGGGGAACGACTCCCCACTGGCCGCGCTGAGGGCCGCGAGGCTGCTGGAGGTGACGGCGGAGCGGAAGGCCTACTGGCCCGCCCGGGATGCCCGGCGTGACCTGAGCCTGAAGGAGACCGCCGCCGCGCTCGGCCTGAACGAGGACGCCGCCCAAGAGCTGCTGGCCCGCTTCGGCCGCTGGAGCCCGTACAGCTGAGGCCCTGATCGACGGCGGTAGTCCGACCGGGTGGTGGACCGCTCTCCGGGATCGGGATACTGGGGGTATGGCGGACACGGGGGGTCGGGAAGGCGTGCGCGAAGGACGGCGGAGGCGGCTGGTGGCCGCCGTGATTTCTCTTGGCGCGCTGGGTGTCGGTGTCGTCCACACCGTCAGGCCGGATCTGAAGATCGACGGCGCGACGCTGGTCCTGGCCGCAATCGCCGTGGTCCCGTGGCTGGGCGACCTCTTCGAGAGCATCGAACTGCCCGGGGGCGCCAAGTTCCAGTACCGGCAGTTGCAGGAGCGTGTGGAAGCGGTCGAACAGCAAGCCGCGGAGGCGCGGGAGGCGGTGGACGACGCGAGCCGCCAGGCCCGCGTCGCCCTGGTGGCCGGCGGCGAGGGTGTTCAGGGCGCCGAGGCGGAGCAGACGGTCGGCCGTCTCGTCGACGAGTACGCGGACCTGCGGCGCAGGGAGCCGTCGGGGCCTGCGCGGACCTACCGTCAGGAGCTGATCTTCGCCGAGCTGGCCAGGTTCACTCCGCTGGTGGCCGACTACGACACCGCCTCCGCCCTCGGCTCCCCCGACGGCGGGACCAGGCTGGCGGCCTACGCCCGCCTGTACGCCCGGCCGGAGGAGGAGTTCTTGCCGGCGCTCGTCGAGGCGGCGGTCTCCGAGGACTTCGCGTTCAGCCAGTACTGGGCCTTCCAAGCGATCGGTTCGATCGTCGACGCCGTCGGGCCGGGGAACGTGC
>NZ_JBSFJC010000443.1:0-1492 GCF_053597855.1 Kitasatospora sp. NPDC001225 | reverse complement strand
GGTGGTGTCGAGCCGTTCCAGCATCGCCTCGGCGTGCGGCAGCAGCGCCCGGCCGTGCTCGGTGAGCCGCACCCCGCGTGCCAGCCAGTCGAAGGCGTTGGCGAACCGGTGGGCCACGGCGGGCAGCGAACCCCCCGCCCCGAGGATCCGGAGGACGTGCGGGGGCGGCGGAGCGAGCAGCTCGTTGCTCCAGGTGGTGGAGGGGGCGGCGGTTCGCCAGAACCCGTCGAAGGCCGCCTGCTGGAAGGCCCGGTCGAAGGGCCTGTCGCCGTGGGCGAGGATCGCCTCCAGGTAGCCGGCGGCGCACTTGGCGGCGTTGTTGGAGCCCTGGCCCGCGATCGGGTCGTTGAGGACGACCACGTCCGCGACACCCAGCACCGTGCCACCGCCGGGCAGTTCGCCGATCGGACGGCGCACCCCCGGGGCGAAGCGCCCGGCCAGCGTCGCTCCGGCGTCGGTGAGTTCGACGCCGGCGCGGGTGCGGTCGTACTCCCAAGGCGTGAAGGCCTTCATCAACTCCAGCGTCACCCGCAGGTGTTCGGCGGGATCGCGGATCCCGTCGAAGGCGTCCGCCGGGCCGCCGGGAATCGCCTCCCAGACCATGGCGTCGCACGGGCCGGCCTCGGTCAGCGCCGGCACCAGGAAGAGCTCGCCGACACCCGGCACCAGGTTGCAGCGCACCGCCGGGTAGTCGTGCTCGGGGCGCGGACCGAGCCCGTGCACATAGCTGGCCGCCAGCGCCCGCTGCGGCCGCTCGTACGGGGAGCGCTCGTGGTCGCGCTCGAACAGCGAGGCCAGCGCGCCCTTTCCGGAGGCGACCAGCACCAGGTCGTACGAGCCGACCAGGTTCTGCAGGTCTGCCGCGGTCACCTGGCGCAGCTCCACCCGGCCGCCGCGCTCCGCGAACAGCTCCAGCCAGGTGGACATCTTCAGCCGCTGGTCGACGGACTGCGCGTAGGCGTCCAGCCGCCCGACCCAGTCGACCGCCCGCTCCGCCTCCGGCCCGGCGACCGACACCCCGAGGCCCTCGATCCGGGGCGCCCGGTCGGCCCACAGGTCCAGGCCGAGGGCCCGCTCGGTGCGCAGCGCGGAGTCGAACATGCACTGACTGGACATCACCCGACCGCCGCGCACCTCCTCCGGGCCGCGGTCGGTCAACACGGTCACGTCGTAGCCGTGCGCCTGTAGCCCCAGGGCCAGTTGGAGTCCGGCCTGCCCTGCGCCGACGATCAGAACTCTGCGCATCGCCCCTGCTCTCCTGGTGGTACGTCCCGGACGGCGGCCCGGACGGACCGGCCGTCTCCGGCCTGCTTACCAGTCATCGGGGCCGCCCGTCCACGGGCCGTACCGGCCTTCGCTCCCGACCCGTACGGACGCTCGCCCACGACCCGTACCGGCGCCCGGTCCCGCCCCGCCTCACCCCGTGACCAGCCGCCGGCCGCTGACCTCCTCCGGGCGGATCCGCACCCAGCGCGGCCGCGCCCCGCCCGCC
>NZ_JBSFJC010000442.1:0-1497 GCF_053597855.1 Kitasatospora sp. NPDC001225 | reverse complement strand
GACGACCAGGTCAAGGTCCGCGGCTTCCGGGTGGAGCTCGGCGAGGTCGAGGCCGTCCTCGCCGAGCACCCGCTGGTCGCCGGGGCCGCCGCCGTGGTGCGCACCGAGGACGAGCCCCGGCTGGTCGCCTACGCCGTCGCCGAGCCCGGCGCCACGGTCACCGACACCGCCCTGCGCGAACACCTCCGGGAGCGGCTGCCCAAGCACATGGTGCCCTCGGCCTTCGTGCTGCTGGACGCCCTGCCCCTGACGCCGAACGGGAAGCTCGACCGGCGGGCCCTCCCCGCGCCCGACCGGCAGCCCGCCGACCGGGGCCGCGCACCGCGCACCGCGACCGAGCAGCTGCTCGCCGGGCTGTTCGCCGAGGTGCTCGGCGTACCGGAGGCCGGCGCCGACGACGACTTCTTCGACCTCGGCGGGCACTCCCTGCTGGCCACCCGGCTGGTCGCCCGGGCCCGGTCGGTGCTGGGCGTGGAGCTGGGGCTGCGCGACCTGTTCGACGCGCCGACGGTGGCGGGACTGGCCGCGGCGGTGGACGTCGCGGGCCGGGCCCGCCCGGCGCTGGGGCGGTGCGAGCGGCCCGCGGCCGTCCCGCTGTCCTTCGCGCAACGCCGGCTGTGGTTCCTGCACCGCATGGAGGGCCCGAGCGCCACGTACAACATCCCGCTGGCGCTGCGGCTCGGCGGAACCCTCGACCAGCGGGCCCTGGACGCCGCCCTGGCGGACCTGGTCGAGCGGCACGAGAGCCTGCGCACCGTCTTCCCGGTGGTCGACGGCGTGCCGTGCCAGCGGGTCCTGGAGGCCGGCGAGGCCCGGCCGCGGCTGCGGGTCACCGAGGCCGGCGAGCGCGAGCTGCCGGACCTGCTGGGAGAGGCGGCGCGGTACGGCTTCGAGCTCGCCGAGGAGCCGCCGCTGCGCGCCGAGCTCTTCCGGCTCGGCGCCGAGGAGCACGTGCTGCTGCTGGTCGTGCACCACATCGCCGGTGACGGCTGGTCGGCGGGGCCGCTCCTGCGGGACCTGCGGACCGCCTACGCGGCCCGTACCGGGGGCGCGAAGCCGCAGTGGTCGCCACTGCCCGTCCAGTACGCCGACTACGCCCTCTGGCAGCGGGAGCTGCTCGGTGACGGCGCCGACCCGGACAGCCTGCTCAGCGGCCAGCTCGCCTACTGGCGGGAGCGGTTGGCGGACCTGCCCGAGCAGGTGGAGCTGCCCTTCGACCGGCCCCGCCCGGCGGTGATGTCCTACCGGGGCGCCCACCTGCCGGTGCGGATCGACGCCGAGCTGCACCAGGGCCTGCGCGACCTCGCCCGCGACGGCGGCGCCAGCCTCTTCATGGTGCTCCAGGCCGGGCTGGCCGCCCTGCTCGGCAAGCTCGGCGCCGGAAGCGACGTCCCGATCGGCACCCCGATCGCCGGCCGCACCGACGAGGCCCTGGACGACCTGGTCGGCTTCTTCGTCAACACCCTGGTGCTGCGCACCGATCTCTCCGGCGACCCG
>NZ_JBSFJC010000441.1:0-1510 GCF_053597855.1 Kitasatospora sp. NPDC001225 | reverse complement strand
GCTCCCAGCCGTCCATCAGCTCCTCGGGGTACGCCGCCGGGCGGTCCGCGGCCCGGGCGAGCGGCTGAGGGGCTGGTCCTTCCCGGCCCGGGGCCAACGAAGAGGCCCCCGGCGCGACGGGTGACGGCTGGGGGCGGGATCGGTGCTTCCGAGGAAGGGGAGGACGAGGGGGTCAGTGGCAGTTGGGGGGAGTGCAGCCGTGGGGGTGGCTGCCGGGGGAAGAGCTGCTGCTGGGGCCGGGACGGTGGCTCCGTCCCGTCTCCGAGGCGCTCTCGCCGCCCCGGACCGGGCACTTGCACGCCCGGAGGGCGGCGGCGATGCTCACCGCGGCGAAGACCGCGGCGACGCCGGCGGCCATCAGCGCGGTGTTGGCCGTTCTGTCGGTCATGGGGTCCTCCACGGGGTTCCGCAGGCGGTCCGCTTCAACCCGCACCCCCATGCCACCGCCCGTCCCGCCCCAGCCGCATGAGGCCACGGTCCTGTCCCGGTCCCGACGTGCGGGAACTCCATCGGATCGAACGCATGATCGAAATTCTGTTATGCGGCGTCGGCGGGAACGGGTTCGTTCACTAACATCGACAGTGGCCCCCGCGATGTCCGTGATATACGAAATGCTTCACCGTGCGCGCGGCCGACCAGGGATTTCCCGGAGATCCGCGGGTGGATGCGGGGAGCGACGGGGATCGAGGAAAGGCGATTGAAGAAGGTGCGCAACCATGACCGCTGAGACGGATACCGGACACGGACCGGTGACGGGCGCCCCGCTGCGGCGGCGCGGCGAGGCGCTGGAGAGCGCCATCTACGAGGCGGTCCTCCAACAGCTCACCACCGACGGCTACGCCCGGCTCACCATGGAGGGGGTGGCCGCCGCCGCCCAGACCGGCAAGGCCGCGCTCTACCGCCGCTGGTCCTCCAAGGAGGAGCTGGTCATGGACGCGCTGCGGGCCAGCCTGCCGCCCTCCGGTCCGGCCCCCGACACCGGCGGCCTGCGCGGGGACCTGCTGGAGGTGGTGACCCGGCTGCGGGCGGCGATGGTCAGCGAGCTGGGCGCCGCGGTGCGGGCCATCATGAGCGAGCTCGACCACCAGCGGGCGCACGCCTTCGTGGAGATCGTGCTGGAGCGGGTGGTCGAGCCGACGACGGCGCTGCTCGCCGAGGTGCTGGACCGCGGCACCACGCGCGGCGAGGTCCGCCCCGGGGCGGTCACCCCGCTGGTCACCGACCTGGTGCCGGCGCTGATGCTGTACCGGATCAAGATGTGCGGCGGGGAGGCGACGCAGCTCGATCCGGCGGAGATCGTGGACGAGCTGCTGCTGCCGATCGTCCGCCCCTGACGGGGGTGCTCCCGGGTACGCCGGGAAATCCGCGCGCCACCGGAATCCCACGGGTGTGTTCCTGAGTTCCGGAGGGAATTCCCGTGGGATTCGGCGGTGGCGGTGGCGGTGGCGGTGGCGGTGGCGGTGGCGGTCCATGCCGGGGGCGGGGGGTGGGGGCCGGGGCCGCCGGGGGC
>NZ_JBSFJC010000440.1:0-1514 GCF_053597855.1 Kitasatospora sp. NPDC001225 | reverse complement strand
GGACGCGTACCGGCAGTTCGGGCCTGGCCAGCCGCTCGCTCAGGAACAGCCGCAGGCCGTCGAGGTCGATCCCGTCCGGTCGCGGGACCACCGCGGCGACCGGCACCTGTCCCATCACCGGGTGCGGCAGGCCGAGCGCGGCCGCGTCGGCGACCTGCGGGTGGCCGAGTAGCACGGCCTCGATCCGCAGCGTCGAGACCTTCAGCGCACCGGACTTGACGATGTCGCTCTCCCGGTCGACCAGGTGGAGGTAGCCGTCCCCGTCCAGTCGGCCGAGGTCGCCCATCCGCACCCAGCCGTCGCGGAAGACGGTGTCGGAGGCCGCCCCGGCGTACCCGCGCGGCGGCCCGGGCTGGCGCAGCCAGATCTCGCCGGTCCCGCCGGGCGGCACCGGCTCCCCGGCCTCGTCCAGGATCCGCAGGTCGGCCGGGTCGGTCGGGCGGCCCAGCGAACCCGGACGGCCCGGGTCCACCACCGCGGAGATCTGCGCGGGGGCGGCCTCGGCCGAGGTGTAGGTGTTGACGACCGTCGCCTTCGGCAGGGCGGCGGACAGCCCGGCGGCGACGGCGGGCGGGAGCGCGGCGGCGGTGGACCCGACCAGCCGGACGCTGCCGAGGTCCCGGCGGTCGGCGACCACGGAGTTCAGCAGCTCCACCGCCATCGACGGCACCAGGAAGACCGTGCCCGCACCGGACTCCTCGACCACCCGCCCGAACTCCTCGGCGTCGAAGCGCGGCAGGCAGATCGTCGTGGGCTGCGCGGTCAGCGAGTTCACCAGCACCGCCTGGGCGGCGTTGGTCCCGATCGGGAAGGCGTGCACCGCGTGCCGCGAGTGCGCGTACGGGCGGGGGCGGGGGTCGAGGACCAGCCCGGCGGTCAGGCTCGCGTGCGCGGCCCGGACGCCCTTCGGGGTGCCGGTCGTGCCCGAGGTCCCGATGACCTGGGCCAGGTCCCCGGGGGCGACCCGGTGCGGCGGCTCGTCCGGCGTGTCGAGACCGCCGAGGCCGTCGAGGCCGTCGAGCGCGAAGGTGGGCAGCGCGGTGCGCGGGCCGTTCCCGGCGACCGCCCAGCGCGCCCCGGCCGCCGCGACCAGCCGCTCCACATCGGCCGGGGCCAGGTCCTCGCGGATCACCAGCCCGGCCGCGCCCGCGTAGTGGGCGGCCAGGAACGCCACGGCGTACGCGTCCCACTCCCGGTTGGTGAACAGCAGCGCCACCGTGTCCCCGGGCCGCACGCCCGCCCCGGCCAGCCCGTGCGCGGCCCGCACCGCCCGCTCGCGCCACCGGCCGTAGGTGAGGCTCCCGCCGCCGGGTACCAGCAGCGCGGTGCGTTCGGGATGGAGCGCCGCCCGGTGGTCCAGGAGCGCCGGGAGGGTGAGCGGAACGGAGGCGGGTCGGGCGCTGATGACGACTCCCGGAGGCGTTCGGAGCGTGGCGGAACGATGCCACAGGAAGATCGCCCGCTGATTGGTCCAGGAAGTTCATGCCCTGCCGCAGCAGGCGGTGCGGGGTGAC
>NZ_JBSFJC010000439.1:0-1517 GCF_053597855.1 Kitasatospora sp. NPDC001225 | reverse complement strand
GCCTTCCGGCAGCCGGCGGCGGAGGCGGCGTCGCCCCGGGCGTCGGCCAGCGCGGCGGCGGAGAGGTAGGCCTGGTACTGGGCGCCGACCGCGTCCCCGGCCTCGGCGTAGGTGCGGGTGGCGTTCTCGGCGTAGCTGGCGGTGCCGGCGAAGATGCTGCGGCTGGTGGCCTGCGGGATCGGCACCCCGCCGTTGTCGACCGGGCCGGGGCGGGCGGCGATGAACGGGCCGAGGGTGTTGCGCACGTACCGGCCCAGGCCCGGGTCCTCGGCGTAGTCGCGGTCGCCGGTCCAGCGGTAGGCCTCGCCGGCCTGCTGGACGAGTTCGAACGGCGCGGGCAGCTCGCGGACGAAGCGGTCGGGGCTCCGGTAGTCGATGGCGCCGTAGCTGCGGGCGTCGAAGTTGAGCGCCCAGACCGGGTAGAGCTTGTTGACCTCGGTGGCGGAGGCCGCGAAGCCGCGCAGCATGGTCTTGTTCTCGGCGTCCAGGCCGAGCAGGTGGGCGCCGACCAGCTGGTGGGCGAAGTCGCGGCTGTAGAAGGCGGAGCGGAACGGGTAGCCGGCCCAGTAGGTGGCGTCGTAGGTGGTGGTGCCGGTGCCGCCGGGGTGGTTCTCGTCCTGGTCGAGCACGCCGGTGGCGCCGGCCTGCTGCACCCAGCTGTTGGCCTTGGCCTTGGCCCAGTCGAAGAGGGCGACGGCCTCGGGGTCGGAGGAGCTGATCACCGGGTCGTTGGGGGCGGCCGGGGCGACGGCGGCGTCGTCCACGTTGATCCAACCCGTGGGGGAGGAGCCGATGGTGAGGGTCAGCCGGTCGCCGGGGGCGACCCGGACCCGGGGGAGGGTGTACTTCGCGTAGAGGGACTGCTCGGGCAGCGGGAGGGAGCGCACCACGGTGCCGTTGACGCTCACCGAGAGGCTGCCGCCGGCGCCGCCCGTCGCGATCCAGGCGGACAGGTCGTAGCTGCCCGCGGTGACGGCGGTCACCTGCTGGCTCACCGCGTAGCCGGGGCCGGCGTCGAGGTAGGCGAGGCGGGCACCGCCGTGCGGGTTGTTGGTGGCGGTGCCGGTGTGGGCCGTGAAGGTCCAGCCGCCGGAGGTGCTGCCGGCGGTGGCGGCGCCGTTCGTGCCGTTCGTGCCGCTCGTGCTGCTCGTACCGTTCGTGCCGCTCTGCTCGAAGCCGGGGTCGGCGAGGACCAGCGGCTCGGTGCGGGTGAGCGTCCAGCGGTGGGCGGGGCGGTTGTCGCAGTGGTGGGCCACCGGGGCCGGGTCGGCGGTCAGGCAGCCGCCGGTGCCGCGGGTGGTGAGGGTGTAGGTGCCCTGCGGCGCGCGGGAGACGGTGAAGCGCTCGGCCTCGGGGGAGCTGCCGCAGTCGGCGGTGGCGGGGCGGCGGTCCGGGCCGCCGAGGGTGAGGCAGCGGCCGCTGGCGGCGTTCACGAGCAGGTAGTCGGTGCCGGCGCGGCGCAGCTGCCAGCGCTGGCTGAGCAGCCGCCCGCAGGCGGCGCCGACCACCGGGGTGCC
>NZ_JBSFJC010000438.1:0-1536 GCF_053597855.1 Kitasatospora sp. NPDC001225 | reverse complement strand
GGCCGCCATGCCGCCGGTCCAGGCGAGCGCCAGGGTGGGCGCGCCCAGCAGCACCAGCCCGGCCGCCAGCGCCCAGCGGTGGCCGAACCGGGCGGTCAGCGACGGGGTGGCGAGCTCGCCGACCACGGTGGCGAACATCAGCGCGCCGGTGGCCAGACCCGCCGCGTGCTCGCCGCCGCCGGACTCCTGGGCGTACAACGGGACGGCGGAGAGCAGCAGGTTGAACCCGGTGGTGCAGCCGAAGAGGGAGACGAGGCGCACCAGCAGCGCCCACGTCACCAGCGGCGGCCGGGCGCGGCCGGATCCCGCCGCGGAGGCGGTGGTGGTGGTCACCCGGCGACGCTACCGGCCCGCACGGGCCGCCGGTAGAGCCCCACCGAAGCCGCCGGGACGCCGTCGGAGCCCCGGTCGGACCCGCGCCGAGGCCATAGGCCAGCCCTATGACCTCATAGATCATCACCACCTACTTCCCAGGTCATCCGTAGGGTTTGCTACAAAGGTTCAGACCACGTTTGCATCGCGCCCGACCGGAGGACCACTCGTCATGCCCCGCCCGATCCGAGTCGCGATCGTCGGAGCCGGCCCCGCCGGCATCTACGCCGCGGATGCCCTGCTGAAGTCCGACGCCGCCCAGGACCCCGGTGTCTCCATCGACCTGTTCGAGCGGATGCCCGCCCCGTTCGGTCTGATCCGCTACGGGGTCGCCCCCGACCACCCGCGCATCAAGGGCATCGTCACCGCCCTGCACCAGGTGCTCGACAAGCCCCAGGTCCGGCTGTTCGGCAACGTCGACTACCCGAACGACCTCGCCCTGGACGACCTGCACCGCTTCTACGACGCCGTGGTCTTCTCCACCGGCGCGATGGCCGACCGCGCCCTGGACATACCCGGCATCCACCTCGACGGCTCCTACGGCGCGGCCGACTTCGTCTCCTGGTACGACGGCCACCCGGACGTGCCCCGGACCTGGCCGCTGGAGGCCGAGAAGGTCGCCGTGCTCGGCGTCGGCAACGTCGCCCTGGACGTCGCCCGGGTCCTCGCCAAGACCGCCGACGAGCTGCTGCCCACCGAGATCCCGCCGAACGTCTACGAGGGCCTGCGGCGCAACCGGGCCGTCGAGGTGCACGTCTTCGGCCGCCGCGGCCCCGCCCAGGCCAAGTTCAGCCCGATGGAACTGCGTGAGCTGGACCACTCCCCCACCATCGAGGTGATCGTCGCCCCCGAGGACATCGAGTACGACGACGGCTCGATCGCCGAGCGCCGCGCGGTCAAGCACGTCGACCTGGTCGCCTCGACGCTGGAGAACTGGGCGATCCGCGACGTCGGCGACCGCCCGCACCGGGTGTACCTGCACTTCTTCGAGTCCCCGGTCGAGGTGCTCGGCGAGGACGGCAAGGTGGTCGGCCTGCGCACCGAGCGCACCGAGCTGGACGGCACCGGCAACGGCACCAGGCTCTCCGCTCGCGCGGGTGGAGAGTTCCACTTCGTCGCCAAGGACACCGACTACGACCGGGTCGCCGCGACCGCGGTGGGCGC
>NZ_JBSFJC010000437.1:0-1538 GCF_053597855.1 Kitasatospora sp. NPDC001225 | reverse complement strand
GATCAAGATCGCCGGCCAGCTGGCCCAGTGGAACGGCCGCAAGCGGGACTCCTTCGAGGAACCGGTGCTGTTCGATCAGGTGGACGAAGTCCTCCCAGAACGAGGCGCCGGGCTGCCGGTCCGGGCCGCACAGGGCGACCCCGGCGAGCTGCTCCGCCTCGCGGGCCCCTGCGGCCCGCAGGAGCGCCGTGCCGGTGCCGAGCGCGGCCACCGGTTTGCCGTGCCGCAGTGCCTCGTTGACGAACCGGACGGCGTCCGGTTCCACGACCAGCACGTCCTCTGCGCCGTCCGGGACGACCACGGCGTCGTACAGCACCGAGGCGGTGGTCGCCAACGCCCGGTCGACCTCCACGTCCTGGCCGTCGCTGCCGGCCACGCTCCCGCCGTACCGGGCCAGGGTCTCCACCGTGGCGCCCTCGGCCCGCAGGGCGGTGCGCGCCGCCCGCACCTGGGCGGCGTCCACGCCCTGCGCCACCAGGACGGCGACCTTGCGGGTACGGATGCCGTGGCCGTGCAGGTTCTCCAGGCTCAGCGCGGGCGAGACCCGCTCCCCCACTGCTCCGGCTTCGCGGTCGCCGGTGGGCCGGTACGGTGCGGGCTCGGGCGCGGGCTCGGGTTCGCCGATGCGGCGGGCGACCTCCACAGCCAGTTCCCGGTCGACACGGGCCAGGTTGGCGACCATCCGGTGCCGCACGGCCTGGTCCCCGACCTTGCCGAGCTCGAAGGAGAACGCGGCGATGATGTGCTCCTGCTCCCAGCCGGCCATGCTGCGCCAGAACAGCGCGGCCTGGCCGTAGTGGTCGGCGAAGCTCGGACTGCGCCGGCGGATCGCCTGCCCGTCGACACGCTCCTGATAGTGCTCGAACACCCCCTCGGCGAGGCGCCCGCCGCCCAGGGTGGCCGGGCATCCGCCGCCGACCGAGTTCGGCGCGTAGCTCGTCCCGGAGTGGATCACCTGCTGGCCGTAGCCGTCGCGCTGGTCGGTGCGCACCTCGGCGAGCGGACGGTTGACCGGCAGTTGGGAGAAGTTGGGGCCGCCCAGGCGGATCAACTGGGTGTCCAGGTAGGAGAAGTTGCGGCCCTGCAGCAGCGGGTCGTTGGTGAAGTCGATGCCGGGAACGACGTTGGCGGTGTGGAAGGCGACCTGCTCGGTCTCGGCGAAGAAGTTCTCCGGGTTCCGGTCGAGGACCATCCGGCCGACCGGCCGCACCGGCACGAGTTCCTCCGGCACCAGCTTCGTCGGGTCCAGCAGGTCGAACGGGAACGAGAACTCGTCCTTCTCCGGGATCAGCTGGACGCCGAGCTCCCACTCCGGGAACTCGCCGGCCTCGATCGCCTCCCACAGGTCCCGGCGGTGGAAGTCGGGGTCGCGGCCGGCGGTGATCTGGGCCTCGTCCCAGACCTGGCACGCGACGCCGAGTTTTGGCTTCCAGTGGAACTTGACGAAGGTGGCGCGCCCGTCGGCGGTCACGAGGCGGAAGGTGTGCACGCCGAAGCCCTGCATCATCCGGAAGCTGCGCGGGATCGCCCGGTCCGAC
>NZ_JBSFJC010000436.1:0-1542 GCF_053597855.1 Kitasatospora sp. NPDC001225 | reverse complement strand
GAGCGCGGCCAGCAGCGCGGCGGCCAGCGCGTACACGGGCAGCCAGAGCGTGGTCGTCGCGGACAGCGCGCCGGTCGTGCTGCTCACCACCACGGACGACGCCCCGAAGGAGCTCGGCCTGACCGTGCCGACGGTGCTCACCGGCACCGCCCCGGCCGACGCCGACCCCGCCGCGCTGCCCCCGCTGCCCGCCCCCTCGGCGCAGGCGCCCGCGTACCTGCTGTACACCTCCGGGTCCACCGGCCGCCCCAAGGGCGTGCTGATGCACTCGCTGGCCCTGGCCCACTTCGTGGCCTGGAACGTCGCCGACCACCCCGCGGCCCGCACCCTCCAGTACGCCTCCTGCGGGTTCGACGTCAGCGTCCAGGAGATCCTCACCACGCTGGCCGGCGGCGGCACCCTGTTGCTGATCGAGGAGGAGACCCGCTACGACGTGACGGCGCTGGCCGCCGTCGTCCGGGCCACCCGGGCCGAACGGGTCCACCTGCCGTACACCCCGCTGGCCGCACTGGCCGACGCGCTCGGCGAGGAGCCGGTGCCGCACCTGCGGGAGCTGATCTCGGGCGGCGAGCAGGTGCTGCTCACCCCCGGGCTGCGGGCCTTCCTGGGCCGCAACCCCGGCTGCCGGATGGTCAACCACTACGGCCCGACCGAGACCCACGCGCTGACGGCCGGTGAGATCGAACCGGACGGCCCGGAGTACGCGCCGATCGGCCGCCCGACCCCGGGCAGCCGGATCGTGCTGCTCGACGCCTCCGGACGCCGGGTGCCGCCCGGCGCGGTCGGCGAGATCCACGCCCTCGGCGTCCAGGTCGGCATCGGCTACATCGGCCGCGACGAGGAGAGCGCCGCCGTCTTCACCGACACCCCCGACGGCCGAAGCTACCGCACCGGCGACCTCGGCCGCTGGCGCCCGGACGGCCGCCTGGAGTACCTCGGCCGGGCCGACCGCCAGGTCAAGGTGCGCGGCTACCGGGTCGAGCCGGGCGAGATCGAGACCGTGCTGCTGGGCCTGCCCGGCGTGCACGCCGCCGCCGTGACGGCACGCCGCACCCCGGCGGGCACCGTGCTCGCCGGGTACGTCGGATGCGCGGCCGCCGACCTGCCCGGGATCGCCGACCGCCTGGCCGACCTGCTGCCCGACTACATGGTCCCGAGCCTCTGGGCCACCGTCGACACCCTGCCGTTCACCCCGCACGGCAAGCTGGACACCGCCGCCCTGCCCGAGCCGCGCCCGCTCGGCGCGGACGAGCCGCAGGCCGCCCCGGCCACCGGGCTGGAGCGCACGCTGCAGCAGCTCTGGGAGGAGGAGCTCGGCCGCCCCGCCGGGGTGGAGACCTCCTTCTTCGACCTCGGCGGGCACTCCCTGGCCGCCACCCGGCTGCTGAACCGGGTCCGCGAGGAGACCGGCGTGCGGATCGGCGTCCTGGACTTCTTCCGCCGCCCGACCATCCGCGCGATGTCCGCCCACCAGCCGGCCGCCGAGCAGGCCCCGGCCCCGGCCTTCGAGGAGTGCACCCTGTGAGCACGGCGCAGGAGAAC
>NZ_JBSFJC010000435.1:0-1565 GCF_053597855.1 Kitasatospora sp. NPDC001225 | reverse complement strand
CCTCGACCGCCACCGGCGCGGCCGAGTTGTCCGCCGGAGTGCCGTCGGCGGAGGCCAGTGCGGTGGCGCCGAGCGTGGCGGCCACGGCGACCGCAGCGCCAACGAGCAAGCGGGACAAGCGCTTTGCCATGCCTAATCCTTTTCGTTCATCTGGTGTTGCCCTGACGGGCGGATCTGCGGAATCGGGTGACCGGCCTGAATGGTGGGCGAACCAACCGGCAATGACGAGACGTCATTGCCGGTGGAAGTAGCCGAAGTTGCCGCATCGACGCCTTCGGTGCCGCAGCCGGAATCCGGGCCATCGAACCAGATGGGCTGGCGGCTCGACAAGCACTTTCTAGGCTCTGGCCAGGCAGAATGTCATGCTTTCCCAGTGGTTGGGTGCCTATCGGTGATGCGGTTGTATTTGCTTGGCTTTGCCCTTTGGCAGGTGTTTCATTGGCTGCTTTTCGAGCAACTTTCTGACTTCGTGAACGTTCTGTCGTACCGTCATCTGACGTAGGCTCCGCTGCGGCCGTGAATCCGGCCGATGCCGACAGTGGAGGTTTTCTGATGCACCATTCGATATCCCGGTCACGGGGGCGGGGGAGGGGAAGGCCGCCGCTGCTGGGCAGGCTCTCCCTGGGCCTGCTGCCGCTGGCTCTGACGGCGGGGCTGGTGGGGTCGGGCATCCAGACGGCTTCGGCCGTCGAGCCGACCGGCGGGCAGGCCCAGCCGAGCGCCCGCGAGCGTGCCGTGCAGGCATGGCTCGGCGGCGGTCCTCGTGTCCACGAGCTCGCCGAGGCCGCGCTCGCGGGCTCCGACCAGGACGTGAAGCAGTTCGTCGACAACGACCTCGCCGGCGCCCAGCGCCTGGACGACCTGCTCGCGGCCACGCAGATCTCCAGCGTGGGCGGGCCGAAGGTCCGCGAGGCGGCGGACAAGGCGATCGAGGGCACTCCCGCGGGGTTGCGCGCCTTCCTGCAGAGCGGCTGGAAGTCGGCTCTCGACGCCGACCGGCGGCTGACGATCACCCGGCTCACCGACCCCGCGATGGGCGCGGGCAGCAACCTGCAGGCTGCCGGTGACGCGGCGCTGCGCAGCAATACCAGCGACGACCTGCAGCGGTTCCTGACCGAGGGACAGTTCCCGGCAAAGGATTCCGACGACCGGCTCAAGCTGGTGCAGATCCTCAGCGCGGGCGGCACGAACACCCAGGCGGCGGCGCGTGCGGCGCTGAACGGGTCGATCGAGGACGTGCGCGACTTCCTGGCGGTCGGCCAGTACATCGCGCAGAGCCGTGACCAGGAGCGCGCGAGCATCGCGCAGCTGGTGCAGCAGGCGAAGGACGCGGGCGCGCAGGCGGCGCAGGAGACCGCCGCGGCGATCGAGGCCAAGGACAAGGCGGTCTACGAGGCGCAGAAGGCCATGGAGGCCGCCGCGCTGGCCGCGTCGGAGACGCAGAAGGCCGGCAGTGACGCGGCCAAGGCCACGGAGGCGGCGAACAAGGCCGCGACGGCGGCCGAGCGCGCGGGTGCGGCGGCGCAGACGGCGATGGCGGCAGCTCGTGCCTCGGCCTGGACGGC
>NZ_JBSFJC010000434.1:0-1570 GCF_053597855.1 Kitasatospora sp. NPDC001225 | reverse complement strand
GTGCAGCATCCGCCCGTAGACGACCGGGCGCCAGCGGTCCAGGTCGGGGCGGCCGCCGGATCGTCCTGCTCTCCTCGCAGGGCGTGGCGACCAGGCCCTTCGGCCCGACGCGGATCGCGATGCGCGCGGTGGAGGACGCGCTGCGGGACTCCGGCCTGGACTGGAGCATCCTGCGGCCGGGCGGATTCGCCTCCAACGCCCTGTGGTGGGCCGAGTCCGTCCGCGCGCACCGGGTCGTCGCCGCACCCTTCGGCGACGTCGGTGTGCCGATCGTCGACCCGGCGGACATCGCCGAGGTCGCGGCGGCCTGCCTGGTGGACGACCGGCACACCGGCGCCGTGTACGAGCTGACCGGCCCGGAGCTGATCACCCCGCGCCGGCAGGCGGAGGCCGTCGCCGCCGCGCTGGGCACGCCGGTGCGGTTCCACGACCTCACCCGCGACGAGGCCCGGGCCGCCATGGCCCGGAGCATGCCGGTGGAGCTCGCCGAGGACACCCTGGACATCCTCGGCTCCCCGAACCCCGCCGAGCTGCGCGTCAGCCCGGACGTGCGGCGGGTCCTCGGCACCGCCCCGCGCACCTTCGCCGACTGGGCCGCCCGGCACGCCGCCGCGTTCCGCTGAACCCGGTCGGCACTGCCGGAGCGTCCTGGGCCGGTCGGTCCACTACCGGCACCGGATGCGGGAGTTCACGACGCGTCCTCCTCCGGCACAGCGCACCGGACCGCGGCACCTCCGCGCTGGGCGGGAAGGCCGGTGCGCTCGTTCTGCAGGTCCCACAGTTCCCTGAACCGGCCGCCCTCCTCGGCCACCAGCTCCGCGAACGTGCCCTCCTGGAGCACCTTCCCGTCCTCCAGGACGACGATCCGGTCGGCGACGGCCACGTTGGTGAGCCGGTGGGTGACCAGGACGACCGCCCGCTCCCGCGCGACCGCCCGCAGGTTCTGGAAGATCCTGTGCTCGGCGCGCGGGTCGAGGGCGGCGGTCGGCTCGTCCAGGACGAGCAGCCCGGCCTCGCGGTGGAACGCCCGGGCGATGGCCAGCCGCTGCCACTGGCCGCCGGACAGCTCCTCGCCACCCATCCACTCCACCGCGAGCAGGGTGGACAGGCCCCGGCGGAGCCGGGCGACGACGTCGGCCGCCCCGGAGGCGTCGGCGGCGCGCAGCACCGCCGCGTCGCCCTCGGCGGTGGGCTGGCCCAGGGTGATGTTCTCGCGGCAGGTCAGCGGCCAGCGGGCGTAGTCCTGGGGGACGACGGCGACCTGGCGCCACAGGGCGTGCGGGTCGAGGTCGCGGGTGTCGGCCGCGTCCCACCGCACCGCTCCGGCGTCGGGCAGGTAGAGCCCCGCGAGGAGCTTGGAGAGGGTGGTCTTGCCGGAGCCGTTCTCCCCCACCAGGGCCAGGATCTCGCCGCGTTCGACGTGTAGGTTCACCCCGTCCAGCGCCTTGCGGTCGGAGGCGGGGTAGGCGTAGTCGAGGTTCTCCACCGCGATCCGGCGCGGGGCCTCGGGCGTCCCGGTGCCGCGCTTGGGCCGGTGGCCGCCGGCGGTGTCGAGCTTCCTCGACACCGC
>NZ_JBSFJC010000433.1:0-1579 GCF_053597855.1 Kitasatospora sp. NPDC001225 | reverse complement strand
GGCTGCTAGGGGGAGCCCCGCAGTTGGGCGCCGTGATCACGGGCTTCGTCGTCGAAGCGGCCGTGTGCGCCGCAGTCGGCCTCCTGACATGCCGTCCCCGCCCGGCGCGCGCCGGGCGGGGAGGAGCGGCGCGGGCTTGCCGGGCGGCCACGATTCTCCCTAGGGCGCCACGGTGTCCGCCGCCGGCGGCTCCGGTTCGTCGTCGTCCGAGTCGGCCTTGCGCCGGACGTCGGCCGGGGTGGGAGCCGTGATCCCGCGCTCCTCGGCGGAGCGCTCGCGGGCCCCGACGATCCCGTCCGCTTTCGCCCGGACGTCGGCCGGGGTGGGGGAGGTGATCGAACGCTCCTCGGCGGAGCGGTCCCGCGTTGTCTCGTTCGGCTGGGTGCCCTTGTCGCCGGACTTCGTCATGGCGGGCTCTCCTTCGTGAGTCGTTGCCGGTGGGATACCTCGCGGGTGCCCGGGAACTCCGGGCCTGAACCGACGAAGGGCACCTGATCCGAGTCGGTCCGCCGTCCGTCCGCCGCCTGCACGGTGGATGCCTGGCCCTGCGCGGGCCTGACGGTTCCGCGGCGACGTTCCCCGGTGTCCGGTGTTTCGGGTCTGGTGAGGTCGCGTTCAGTGAAGTAGCGAGTTCCGCCCGTCCTACTACCCTGTGCGCACAGGCGTGAGGATGCACGTGCAGCCGGCGCCGTCAGGTCGGGCCCGCTGTTTCAGGCGACGGCGGCCAGGTCGGCGCGGCCGAACAGCAGGGCGTAGCCGCGGGGTAGGTGGGCGAGGAGGCGGTCGGTGAGGGTGTCGTCGGTGAGGGTGGTGAGGGCGGCCAGGACGGAGGAGGCGTCCCAGCGGGCGGCGGTGAGGCTGGTGCCGAGGCTGTGGGCGAGGCTTTCGACGAAGGCGGGGGCGGTGACGGGCGACGGGAGGGGGATCTGGGCGGCGAGGACGGCGCGGGCCCGTTCGGGCAGGGCTGCGGCGAGGTCGCAGCGTTCGTCGCCGGTGAGCTGGGAGCCGAGGAGGGTCAGGACGGCGTCGAGGGCGCGTTCGGCTTCCTCGTCGGTGGGGTAGCGGCCGAGGTTGCGGACCTGCTGGAGGAGGTGGCGGTAGCGGGTCATGACCGTGGGGCCTTCCTGGGGCCGGCCGCCGGGCGGGCCGGCGGCGTGTGAGGGGTGGTCAGGGTCAGGGGCGTGTCCTTGCGGCCGGGCGGCCGAACAGCAGGTCGTAGCCAGGCGGCAGCTGGAGCAGGACCTGGTCCATGAGGTCGTCGCCGGCGGCGTCGGCCACCGTGGACAGGACGGCGCCGATGTCCCACGGGGCCGTGGCTTCGGTGGCGCCCTCGATCCAGGCCGCGGTCGCGCGGACGAACCGCTCGGTGTTGAGCGGCTCGGCGGCCTGCAGCGGGTTGAGCAGGATCAGGGCCATGGTCTCGGGCAGTCGGGCGGCCAGTTCGGCGCGCACGTCGCCGACCAGGTGGGCGCCGAGCAGGGCAAGGACCACCCGGGCGGCCCGCTCGGCCTCCTGTGGGCTGTCGTACTCACCGCGCTCCCGGACCTCCTCCAGGAACGCCTCCCATCGAAAGTCCGGC
>NZ_JBSFJC010000432.1:0-1583 GCF_053597855.1 Kitasatospora sp. NPDC001225 | reverse complement strand
GGCGGGGGCGCCGCAGACCGGGGCGCCGCGGTAGGCGAGCGCCTCGTCGAAGGTGTCGACGAACCAGGAGAAGCCGAGGGCGACGGTGGACAGGCCGATGACGACCAGCAGGGCCTGGGCCACGATCCGGGCGGCCGGGGTGACGGACCGCCGGCTGTGGTGCCGGGGGCGGCGGGGTGGCGGGGAGGCCGCCTGGTCGGTCGGCGGAGTCGGAACGCGGTCGGTCGGCGGCTCACTCATCGTCGTCGCTCAGCGCCGGCCCCGCCAGCTCGCGCTCCCGGTGCAGCCGGTCCCGGAGCTCCGCCGTCTCCCGCAGCCCGTCGCCGCCGGCGACCCTGATCCGCGCGTCCATCGCACTCCCTCGGCCTCGCCCGGGCGCCTCCCGGGTTCAGTCGGGATGATGGCAGGGGCCGGCGGTGGCGGGGGAGTGGCCTGGCGAGCTTGTGACCGACTTGTGGAACTCGGCCGGGGCGTGGGGCTGGTGGTGTGCCCGGCGACGGGTCAGGGCAGCAGCAGGCCGGCGAGTTCGTCCAGCAGTTCGGTGACCCTGCGGGCCTTCTCCGGGTCGGGGACGGCCTTGGTGATGACGGGCTCGGCGGGCCGGGCGACGTGGGCGCGGATGGCGTGCCGGGCCGACTCGGAGACGGTCAGCAGGGTTCGGCGCCCGTCGGCGGGGTCGGCGGCGGCGTCGAGCAGGCCGCGTTCGCGCAGCCGGGCGACGGAGACCGAGACGTGGCTCTGGGCGAAGCCGGTGCGGACCCGGATTTCCTGGACGGAGGTGGCGGGGTGGCGGTACACGTCGGAGACCACGGCGATCTCCCCGGCGCTGAGGTGCTCGGCGGCCGGGTCGGTGATCATCGCGCGGCCGAGTTCCGTCAGCCGCTTGCCGAGTCTGAGGAGTTGCACGCCGTCCATGCCCGCAAGAATACATCTTCACCGATATATCTCCACCAATACATCTTCACTGATGCATCGGCGCCGATGTAGATTGCCGAGCATGACGACCTCCGAACCGCTCAGCCCGGTCTCCCGCACCGCCCTGTCCGTGGCCCGGGTGCGGGCCTACGAGAGCTCCCGACCCGACCCGCTCTTCGTCGACCCGTACGCCCTCGCCTTCGTGGACGCCGCCGGCCTCGAACCCGCCCTCTCCGGCCCGGTCAGCAGCCTCGCCAAGGCCCTCGTCGCCCACGGCATCCTGCGCACCCGCTTCTACGACGACCGGCTGCCGGCTGCCGGCGCCGACCAGGTGGTGGTGCTGGCGGCGGGCCTGGACACCCGCGCCTACCGGCTGGACTGGCCGTCCGGCACCCGGGTGTTCGAGCTCGACCTCGGCCCGGTGCTGGACTTCAAGCAGCAGGTCCTGGACGGCCTCGGTGCCGTGCCGAAGGCCCGGCGCACCGCCCTGCCCGTCGACCTGGTCGACCCGCGGTGGCCCGAGCGGCTGGTCGCCGCCGGCTTCGACCCGGCCCGCCGCTCGGTCTGGCTCGCCGAAGGCCTGCTGGTCTACCTCGCCCCGGACGAGGCGGCCGGGCTGCTCACGGCGGTGGCCGGGCTGGCCGCCCCGGGCAGCCGCCTCCTGCTGG
>NZ_JBSFJC010000431.1:0-1586 GCF_053597855.1 Kitasatospora sp. NPDC001225 | reverse complement strand
GCGCGCAGCAGCGAGGTCTTGCCGGCGCCGTTGACGCCGAGCAGGCCGATCCGGTCACCGGGGCCGTGCTGACGACCGCGGCGCCGGCCGGGCCGGGACCGCCGCCGCCCCGGCCGCCGAGCACGCC
This sequence comes from Kitasatospora sp. NPDC001225, assembly GCF_053597855.1. Lineage (NCBI taxonomy): Bacteria > Bacillati > Actinomycetota > Actinomycetes > Kitasatosporales > Streptomycetaceae > Kitasatospora > Kitasatospora sp. NPDC001225. The sequence continues at coordinate 1,459 of NZ_JBSFJC010000431.1, read as the reverse complement.
TTCCGCGCGTCCTGGGAACGGGTCGAGCGGCGCGCGGCCAGCGTCGTCATGGTCCGCGCCCAGTGGACGGCCGACGGCGGCGCCCTCGCCCCCGAGCGCGTCGACCACGCCGTCAAGGAGCTGACCGCCGACATCCGGCGCGAGATGGCGCCCTTCGGCGGACACGTGCGCCGCGCCTTCGGCTCGGTGTGGCTGGTCGTCTTCGGCGTTCCCCGGGCCCACGAGGACGACGCCGAGCGGGCCCTGCGCGCCGCCCTCGCCCTGCACCGCCACTTCGAGGCGCCCGGACCGGCCGCCCCCGGGGCCACCGCGGCCGGACCGGTGCCCGGCAGCGGGGCCGCCGCCACCCGGCCGGTCACCCACCTCGTGGTCGGCACCGGCGAGGTGGTGGTCACCTACGACGACAGCGCGCCCGAGCCCGTGGAGGTCACCGGCGAGGTCCTGGACGCCTGCCACCACCTGCTGCTGCAGGTCCCCCGCGGGGAACTGTGGGCCGCCGACGCCACCGTCGAGACCGGCGGCGCCGGCCTCGGCTTCGCCCCGGTCCCCGGCGTCCCCGGCGTCCACCGCCCCGCGCCCGCCCGCCCCGAGGGCCGCGGGCCGTCCGGGCACCCCGCCGAACCGCCGTTCCTGGAGCGCACCCACGAGCTGAACCTGCTGCGCGGCGCCTACCAGGACAGCGTCCGCCGCCAACTGCCCTACCTGGTCACGGTGCTGGGCGAGCCCGGCATCGGCAAGACCCGGCTGATCGGGGAGTTCGCCGCCGCGCTGCGCGACGGCGCCGGACCGCCGGCGCCCCGGGTGCTCCACGCGGGCACCCCCGCCTTCGACGCCCACACCCCCTACGAGCCGCTGGCCGGCCTGGTCCGCGCCTACACGGGCATCCGCGCCGGCGCGCCGGCGGCCGTCGTCCTGCCCGCACTGACCAACGTCGTGCGCGGGCTCCTCCCGCACGCCGACACCGGACCGATCGTCACCGCGCTCGCCGCCTGCCTCGGCCTGCCCGCCCCGGCCGCCTCCGCCGAGGGGCCGGACGGCGGCGCCGTCCCACGGGAGGAAGTCCTCGGCGCGCTGCGGCAGTTCCTGGAGGAGGCGGCCGCCGAGCGCCCGCTGGTGGTCGTCCTGGACGACCTCCACCGCGCCGCCGACTTCGTCCGCTCCTTCGTCGAGGACCTCACCGTCCGGCTCGGCCCGGTCGCCCTGCTGCTGATCGTCGGCGCCCGTTCCGAACTGCTCCACGCCAGGCCCTCCTGGGGGTGCGCCAAGCGCCGCTCGGTCCTGCTGCACGTGGCACCGCTGTCCACCGCGGCCACCGCCACCGTGATCGGCGCCGCCTCCGGCCGCCGCCACCCGACGCCCGCCGACGACCGCCGCGCGGCCCTCGCCGACGGCAACCCGCTGTTCGCCCAGGCCTACGCGCGGGCGGCGGACGCCGGCGCCGACCACCCGCCGGCCGTCC
>NZ_JBSFJC010000430.1:0-1587 GCF_053597855.1 Kitasatospora sp. NPDC001225 | reverse complement strand
GACCGCGGGGCCTGGCCGATCGTCCGGGCCGTCCTGGACCCGCGGGTGCGCGGCGGACAGCTGTGGGGGCCCAGGGCCTTCGGCCTGCGCGGCGCACCGGAGCTGGAGCCGGTCCGCGCCCACATGACCGATCCGGCCCTCGCCGCGCGCCTGTGGGACACCAGCTGCGAAGCGGCCGGCGTCGAGCCCGACCTGGCCCTCCTGTAGCGGCGGCTTCGTCCCAGCGGCTCCCCCGGTGCCCGTCCATCCCAGGAGGTGGCAGGGCACGCGCGCCGGGGGGACCCTGGAGGGGGCGGCCGGCTGCCCCGCGCGGAGCCGAGGAGGTTGACCCGTGAGGTTCATCCAGATCATCGAGTACCGGACGAGTCGGATCGACGAGTTCAACGCCCTGCTCGACAGCTGGGTCGAGAAGAACGCGGGCCACCGGCTGGCGACCCGCTCGCTGCAGACCCGTGACCGCGACGGCGAGAACGTGTACCTGAACATCGTGGAGTTCCCCTCGCACGAGGCGGCGATGCGGAACTCCGACCGCCCTGAGACCTCGGAGTTCGCCGCGCGGGCCGCCGCCCTCTGCGACGGGCCGCCGGTGTTCCGCAACCTCGACCTGGTGAACGAATGGGCCTTCCAGGCCTGAGCCGACGCGCGGACGCCGTACGGACAGGCGGCGGGGACGGCGGGATTCCGGTCGGCCGGTAGATTCGCTCCCTCACCACCGACCGAGGGAGTCCCCGTGCCCGACCGGCCCAGCCTGCTGTACGTGACCGACCTGGCCTACCCCGCCCGCGGCCGGCGCTACGGCGACGAGGACGTCCTCCTCACCTCCCGGCTGCGGGAGCACTTCGACCTGGCCCTGTGCCACCCGCTCGACGCCCGGGCCCTGATGGGCCGCTTCGACGCGGTCGTGGTGCGCAACAGCGGCCCGGTGCTGCACTACCGGGAGGAGTACGCCCGGTTCCGCTCCCAGGCGCTGGCCGATGGCGTACGCGTCTACAACCCGCTGACCGGGCGGGGCGACATGGCCGGGAAGCGGTACCTGCTGGACCTGACCGCGTCGGGCCACCCGGTCATCCCCACCGTCGACCGGCCGCAGGACCTCGACCGGCTGCCCGCCGCCGAGCGCTACGCGGTCAAGCCCGAGGAGGGCGCCGACAGCATAGGCCTGCGCTTCCTCACCCGTGAGGAGCTGGACGGCGTCGAGTGGGGCGAGGTGCTGGTCCAGCCGCGGATCGACTTCCGGTACGAGGTCTCGTTCTACTTCGTGGACGACGCCTTCCAGTACGCCCTCCACACGCCCGACCCGGCCCGGCGCTGGGTCCTGGAGCCGTACGAGCCGAGCGCCGCCGACCTCGCGTTCGCCCGCGGCTTCGTCGACTGGAACACGCTCGCCCACGGGATCCAGCGGGTGGACGCCTGCCGCGCGCCGGACGGGCGCCTGCTCCTGGTCGAGCTGGAGGACCTCAACCCCTACCTCTCCCTCGACCTGGTCGCCGAGGAGGTCCGGGAGGGTTTCGTCCGGGCCATGGCGGACTCGCTGCGCCGCTTCCTGGACTGACCCCGACCGCGTACGCCGCCGCCCCGGAAGTCGCC
>NZ_JBSFJC010000429.1:0-1602 GCF_053597855.1 Kitasatospora sp. NPDC001225 | reverse complement strand
GGGCGCCCCCCGGGCGCTGGGGGGGGGGGGGGGGGGGGGCGGGGGGGGTGGCGGGGGCGGGGGACGGGCTCCGGTCGGCGGCCTGCGCGGGCCCGCCCAGGGCCTGCGCGTAGGCCGCGGCGAGGTCCGCCACCAGGACGTCCTTCGACTCCCCGTCGAAGACCGCGTGGTGCACGACGGCGAGCAGCTCCGCCGCCTCACCGCGGCCGCGGTAGAGGGTGAACCACGCCAACGGGCCCGCCTGGAGGTCCAACGGGCGGGCCGCGTCCTCGGCCAGCCGCTTCTCCCGGCTCTGCGCGCAGTCCTCGGAGGCGTCGACCACGTCGAGGACCGGGGCGGTGCCGGGCTCCGCGACGAGGCTCCCGCCGCGCTCCACGAACACCTGGGACAGCACGGGGTGCCGTGCCGTCACCGTCGAGACGGCACGGGCGAGGGCGTCGGCGTCGACCCGGTCGAAGGAGAGCAGGACGGGCATGTGGAACACCCCGTGGTGGCCGCCGAGGCGCTCGGTGACCCAGATGCCCCGCTGGAAGGGCGAGGCGTGCGGGGGGAGGGAGTGTGGCATGTGCGGCTCGATTCGGCAGTCGGTGAATGGTGCGTTCCCCGTGGCCGGGCGCCGACGTGGCCGACGCCGCGGATGCTCTGGCGACGCGGCCGACGGGCCGCCCCCCGGCCTCGACCTGCCCGGCCCGCAGATCCCCCCTGCGCACCGCCGGAGCGCCGTCGGTCCCCTCCCCGTCGAAGAGGCCGATCATGGTCCAGACCTGCCGAGAGGTTGGCAGAGAAGCCCTGCGCCGTCAAGGGTCGTTCCGACCCGTAGGAAAGACGTCATGAACGCGTCCAACCTGCGGGAATGCGACCACGCGGGCGGGCTTCTGATCGTTCGTCATCGTCTCAACGGGCCGCCGCTCCCGCCGTCGGCCTCCGGACTCCCGGAGCCGTCGCCGAATCGGGTCCGGGCCGTCGCCGCATCAGCTGAGCGCCCGTCGCCGGAGCGGCCCCGCAGCCGCCGCCGGATCAGCCCCGGGGCGCCGCCGGATCAGCTGAGCGGGCGGCAGAGCAGCGCGGCCGGGGCCCCGTACTGGAGGCGCTGCCAGGTGGACGCGACGCCGGCCAGGTACTCACCGTCCGCGCACTGGCCCTTGTAGCGGCCCGGCGCCCAGTCGCTCGCCACCGAGCCGCCGGTGGCGGGCCGGTTGTCGCCCCGGTCGAACCAGACCGTGCGGCCGGTCAGCGGCAGCGGGCCGGCCGCCGGGGCGCAGAGCAGGGCGGCCATGGCGTTGGCGCGCACGCTGTAGCCGACCGCGAAGCTGCGGTCGGGGCACTGGAGCTTGTCGTAGCCGGACGCCCAGTCCCCCGCGGTGACGTAGCGCCCGTCGGTGACGGTGGTCCAGTCGCCGCCGCCCACGGCCGGCTCGCCCGCGTCGGTGCACAGGGCCCGGCTGTCGCCGCGGGCGAGGGCGGTCAAGCGCAGGCCGTCCGGGCAGTCGCCCTTGCGGTTGCCGGGGCTCCAGTCCGGGCGGGCCAGCATCCGCCGGGAGAGGACCTGGTCGGCGTGGTCGAGGGCGAGCATGCTCCAGTGGTCGACGGCGGGCACCGGGC
>NZ_JBSFJC010000428.1:0-1603 GCF_053597855.1 Kitasatospora sp. NPDC001225 | reverse complement strand
ATCAACGAGGACGACGCGCACACCCGCGCCACCTCCTCGATCACGATCACCGTCGCCAGCGCGTCCGCCCCCGCACCGCCGTACTCCTCCGGCACATGCACCGCGTGCAGGTCGTTCCCCCGCAACGCGTCCAACGCCTCCTGCGGGAACCGCCCCTGCTCGTCCACCTCCGCCGCGAACGGAGCGATCTTCGCCTCGGCCAGCGAACGCACCGCCTCACGGAGCATCCCGTGCTCCTCGGAGATCCGGAAGAGATCGAAGTCCTGGCTCATGATCGCCACTCCTGTTTCACGACGGTACTCAGTACCCTTCATTATGCATGCGCGCGGCAAAAAGGGAACTCAGTGCCTTCCCTTGACGGCACTGAGTTCCCTATCCTTTTCGTGCCGAACTTCTGGCGTACACCCGCCGCGGTTCCGCCACGGTTCCACCGCACGAAGCCGGTCCGAGCGCAGGGAGATGACAGCGTGGTCCACTCAGCCATCGATGCCGACACCCGCAGCACGACGCTGTACTTCCAGCGCTGCGCGTGGTGCAACAACCCCACCTTCCAACGGCTGCTCTGCCCCACCTGCGGCTCCACCGAGCTGCGGCTGGAGCCCAGCGAGGGCACCGGCGTGGTGCGGCGCTGCGCGGTCGAACAGGCCCGGACGCCGCTGGTCCGTCAGAAGTCGCTGATCCGCATGGCGGAGGGCTTCGACGTCTGGTGCATCGTGGACGGGATGCGCAGCACCGTCCCGGTCGGCACCCGGGTGCGGCTGCTCTCCTCCCCCGACTCCGACCAGCCGGAGCTGCGGCTGCTGCCGGTCGAGGAGCCGCCGCCGGTGCAGGACACCGAGCCGCGCCCGCTGCCGCCCACCCAGGGCGGCTTCACCCAGCACCTCGCGGCCTTCGTCGCGGAGTGACCGGCGTCGCGGAGAGGTTCACGGCCCGGACGGAGGCGTGACCGGGACGGGCGGCGCGCGAAGGCGCCGCCGGGAGACGACGGAGGGCGTGGCACCGAGTGGTACTCGGTGCCACGCCCTCACTGTCAGGCGGACCGGGCTCAGGCCTTGCGGGCCTTCACCTCGGCGGTGAGCTGCGGCAGCACCTCGAAGAGGTCGCCGACCACGCCGTAGTCGGCGAGCTCGAAGATCGGGGCCTCGGGGTCCTTGTTGACGGCCACGATGGTCTTCGAGGTCTGCATGCCGGCCCGGTGCTGGATGGCGCCCGAGATGCCGTTGGCCACGTACAGCTGCGGGGAGACCTGCTTGCCGGTCTGGCCGACCTGGCTGCTGTGCGGGTACCAGCCGGCGTCCACGGCGGCACGCGAGGCGCCGACGGCCGCGCCCAGCGCGTCCGCGAGCTCCTCGACCACGCCGAAGCCCTCGGCGGCACCGACGCCACGGCCACCGGAGACCACGATCGCGGCCTCGGTCAGCTCGGGGCGGCCGGAGGACACCCGCGGGGTGCGCGAGACGACCTTGGCGGCGTTGCCGGTGAACGCCACGGCGACGTCCTCCACCGCGCCGGCGGCCGGGGCGGCCTCCGGGGCGACGGCGTTCGGCTTCACGGTGATGACCGGCGCGCCGTTGCTCACCCGGGAGTCGACGGTGTACGAGGC
>NZ_JBSFJC010000427.1:0-1607 GCF_053597855.1 Kitasatospora sp. NPDC001225 | reverse complement strand
ATCGAGCCGCAGCCGCGGGCGGGCGTGGCCCCGGCGCCGGTGGGCCGGGTCGGTGACCACGGTGTGGATCCGGGCCCACCGGCCGGTGGGGTGGCTGGGGCCCCGGTAGCAGCGGTGGACGACGCCGATGGCGCAGGCCGCCAGCGCGCCGCCGTCGGCGGGGGCGACGAAGGCGAGCAGGTCCGGGTCGGTGCCGAGCCGCGCGCGCATCTCGTCGCGGAAGGCGGCCCGCCAGTCGTCGGCGGGCCGGGCGCCGTCGAGCACCGCGACGCGCAGGCGCAGCAGCTCGTCGGCGTCCTCGGGACCGGCGGGCCGTACGGGGGGAGCGGTCATCCGGGGCCGCCTCTCGGATGGTGTCAGCCGTTCACGTTGACCGCGGACCAGCTGTCGGCGACGGCGGTGACGGTGGCGCTGTCGGGGCCGAAGAGGTCGGCGGCTGCCTGGAGGGTGGCGGCGCGGGCGCCGGAGTAGTCGGTGGTGGAGGTCATGTAGGTGGTCAGCGCGCGGTACCAGATCCGTTCGGCGTCCGCCCGGCCGATGCCGGTGACGACCCGGCCGTCGACGGTGGGGCTGTCGTAGTCGTAGCCGTTGATGGTCTTGGGGCCGCTGCCCTCGGCCAGCAGGTAGAAGAAGTGGTTGGCGGGGCCCGAGGAGTAGTGGACGTCGAGGCCGCCGATGCCGTCGTACCAGTAGTCCGGGGAGTGGCCGTCCTTGGAGGGCTGGTCCAGGTAGCGCAGCGGGGTGCCCTTGCCGTCGAGGTCGAGGTGCTTGCCCATGAGGTAGGCGGGGACGTCGGTGGGGTTGTCGGCGTGGAAGGAGACCGCGGTGCCGAAGATGTCGCTGGTGGATTCGTTGAGGCCGCCGGACTCCCCGGTGTACTCCAGGCCGGCGGTGGCGGACGTGAGTCCGTGGATCATCTCGTGGGCGGCCACGTCGAGTTCGGTCAGGGGTTTGGCGTTGCCGGGCCCGTCACCGTAGGTCATGCAGAAGCACTTGTCGCTCCAGAAGGCGTTCGCGTAGTTGGAACCGGCGTGGACCCGGCTGTAGGCGCCGACGCCGTCGCCGCGGATGCCGGAGCGGCCGTGGACGTCCTGGAGGTAGTCCCAGGTCTGGGCGGCGCCGTAGTGGGCGTCGACGCCAGCGGTCTCGTCGTTGCTCTGGTCGCCGCTGCCCCACCGGTCGGTCTGGTTGGTGAACAGGTCTCCTCGGCCCTTGGCCTCGTGGTGCATGTCGTAGGTGCGGTGGCCGCCGCGCGCGGTGTCGTTCATCTCGTACCCGAGCAGGGTGTGGGTGGTGCCCAGGGGCACCGTGCCGTTGTACTGGCCCTGGCCGATGCCGGTGTGCACGGCCTCGTAGGCGTACAGCTGCCCGCCCGTGGTCGCGTCGGTCACGACGTGCCGTTCGCTCGGAGTGCCGTCCTCCTGCGTCGCCTCCAGCACCGACTCCCAGGCCAGTGCCGGGGTTCCGGCGGCGGACCAGACGACCAGGCGTGGGAGCACCGTCAGGCCCTTGCTTCAGTCCCGCACGCCCCGCACCTCAGTCCCGTACGCTCCAGCCGCTCGCCCGCAGCGCCTTGGTCAGCCGCTTCACCGCCGTCGGCGCCACCG
>NZ_JBSFJC010000426.1:0-1609 GCF_053597855.1 Kitasatospora sp. NPDC001225 | reverse complement strand
GTTTGGGTTCTTCTACTGGAATTCTGCGTCATATCGTCTGTTCAAGGCCCGGACCGCTGTCCGGCGCGCCGAAACCGATCTTGATGCCTCGCGCGAGCCATCAAGGGCAGCGCTCGTCCCGGGCCTGTTCGGGCGCCGGATGGCGGGTTGGTCGCATCAGAGCCCGAGGGCCGGCGGGTCGTCCAGGCACCCGGCATTGATGGCTCGCGCGAGCGACTGGGCGCGGCTCCCACGGATCGCGATCTGGTACTCGATCGCTCGCGTGAGCCATTGAGTGCGGCCGGGACCGAGCCCAGGGCGACGTCCGTCCTGGGTGCCCGCACCACGATCGCCGCACCGGCGGAGACCACCTACGGCCCGACCCTACGCGTGCGTGGACGCGCGAGCGTCGCGAACTCCCTACAGTCAGCGTGAAAAGTCGCGAATTAGCGCACACAAAAGCACAGTTGACGTACCGTCGCCGCGTGATGAAGCTCGGAGAGTCCCAGTCGGGGGCGCGGCGACACCTTGCGGCGACCGTCCCGGAGCGGTCCTCGCGGAAGCCCTTAAGGTCGCCGGCCAGTCGCCCCGTGACCTGGTCCGCGTGATCAACGGACAGCTCACGGGCCTCGGCGAAAGGCGACTCGACCTGACTGCCGCCCATGCCTGGAGCCGCGGCGCGGTCCCCGGTCGGAAGTGGTGCGCCGTCTGGCTGCCACCGTGCTGTCGGACAGGACCGGCCGGACCTACACCCAGGCCATGCTCTGGGGCCTGCCCGAACCAGCTGCCCACAGCGACGAACAAACCGTCACCGACGGGCTGTTGGGGCGACGTTCCCTGCCCGCCGTGCTGGCGACCGCCACGGCTTGGAACTCGACCGACCCCGCCACCCAGGCGACGCTCCGCTCGGCCGGCGACCTGTTCACCGCGGTCTGGGACGCCGACCGGCAAGCAGTCCACAGCACCGGCCGCGAGAGCGGCGCCGACCAGGTGCTGCCCCCGATGGTGGCCGTCCTGGAATCCCACCTCGCCGACCCGCGCCGCCTCGACGACGCCACCGGCGGCGGTGCCATCTCCCAGCGCTACGTCCTCACCGCACTGGACGGCATGCTGTCGCTACTGCGGAACAGCCGCTACACCCCGGACATCGGCACCCGGCTCCTGCGCACCGCCAGCGGACTCGCCCAGCTCGCCGGATGGATGGCCTTCGACGCGGACCTCTCACCGTCGGGCCAGTGCTACCAACTACTCGCCATCCGCCTCGCCCTCGCCAGCGCCGACCACGACACCGTCGCCAATGTACTCGGGATGCTGTCGTACCAGCACGCGGCCGGAGGGAAGGCCACCGCGGCAATCCGCTTCGCCGAGGCGGCCGTCGAAACGGCAGCCAGGAGCGTGCCGACCGTCCGCGCCCGCGCGCTGGGCCGACTCGCCACCGCCTACGCCGCCACCGGCGACATCGACGCCTTCCGGACGGCCACCGACCGCTGCCTCGCCTACCTCGATCACCGCCGTGACGACGCCCCCCGTCGCACGGCCTTGTTGTGGCAGCCTGTTCCAACAGCGGAGCTCCTGTGGTGAGGATGTCTTGGAGGACAAGCCTCTTCTACAGCAGCTCCGCTGCCTCGTT
>NZ_JBSFJC010000425.1:0-1641 GCF_053597855.1 Kitasatospora sp. NPDC001225 | reverse complement strand
GGTAGGTGCTGTGGATGTATCCGTCCTCGCGTACAACAGTGGCGACGACGTGCACCGACCGGTCGTCGTTGCGGATCGCGGCCCACCGGCAGCCGTTCGGGTCGCCGGTGGGGGCGAGCCCGGTCGCGGTGACCAGGCGCCGGGAGACGTCGGCCCACTGGGCGTCGCTCAGGTCCGGCTGTAGGGGGTCGGAGCGCACCGAGCACATCCACACCGGGAGTTCGGGCGCCCGGGAGCCGATCCGCAGGGCCGGGGCGTCCAGCACGCCGCCGCCGAGGACCTCCTGCGGATCGCCGAACAGCGGCAGTTGCTTGTCGGCACCGCGGTAGTCGGCACCGATCAGCCTGGGACGCAGCTGGCCGCGGAGGTCGTCCAGGCCGTACGGGGTGGGGATCAGCGCGGCCGTGGTGGCGGCACGTTGCAGGTGGACGATCACGGCGTCCCCTCTCGGACGGGCAGCGGAGCCCGGCGGGCTGGCAGAGAGAGAATCCGCGGATTCGGCGGTTTGGCCAGGACGGAGATCGGGTGTAGACGTCGGGCGGCCGGGCCCCGAGGGAGCCGCACGGGCGTCAGGGCTGCAAGGCGCCGTGGTTTCGCGGCTGTGCTTCTCGCGGGCGAAACAGGCAAAGTACTCGTCGTGGTGCAGCCGGGCCCAGCGCCCTTCCTGGCGCACAGGTGTGGGGACGGGGCTAGAGGAGCGCCGGCAGCGCAGGACAGGTAAGCCTGGTGCTCGGCGTGTCAGGAGAAGCGAGACGGGGCGGCTGGGCAGTATGACGGCCATGGGCAACGTGTCGCTGCCTGCCTGGTGAGCCCCAGTCCGCCTCACGGGGGATGCCCTGTCGACAAGGTCGCGGTGTTGGGAGGCGTTCATGGTGGATGACAACTCTCTGGCGGAACCGGCCAATGGTCCAGTTGGAGCTGGGCGGGTGTGGACGGCCCCCGGCCCGACGGGTTTGGGGACGTCGGCTGCTCGCCCGTCCGCCGCCCGGAGACCGATCCCGGGACCGGGGCTCGGCTGTCCGTGGCCGGCGCGGATGAGCCCGCACGTGGACCGGGCCCGCGAGCACACCTCCGCGTGGATGTACCACTTCGGCCTGGCAGAGGACCGCCAGGCGAACGACCGCCAGCTGCGGGACTGGAAGATCAGCGAACTGGCCGGACTGTGCTACCCCGACGCCACCGCGGAGGGACTCGACCTCGCCTCGGATCTGATGGGCTGGTACTTCGCACCCTTCGACGACCTCTTCGACGGTGAACTGGGCCGCGACACCGCCCGCTCAGCCCAACTCCTCGGCGAGATGACCGCGATCCTGGACCGGCCCGTCCCCGTCGTCGGCCCGGGGCAGCCCCCCGTCGTCCACGCGTTCGCCGACCTCTTCCGCCGCAGCATCACCGGCATGTCCCCGGCCTGGCGCGCACGCGCCGCGCACCACTGGAAGGGCTACCTCGCCGGGCAGTACGCCGAGGTCGTCGACCGCTGCCGCGCCCTGGCCCCGGACGCGCAGAGCTGTCTGCACCGGCGCGTGAGCACCACCTCGACCCTCGTCTCCTTCTTCAACCTGGGCCTGACCCACACCAAGAACCCGGACAGCGGCATCCGCAACCTGGGCCTCTACCGGCTCCAGCGGCACGACCGCCGCA
>NZ_JBSFJC010000424.1:0-1641 GCF_053597855.1 Kitasatospora sp. NPDC001225 | reverse complement strand
GGCCGGTACCCGCCGATCACCCCTGGCGGTGCATCAGAGAAGGCAGGGTGCGGGTGCTGGTCGGCACCGGGGTGCGGGCGTCGTTGGGCAGGGTGCCGCGGACGGGGTGGGAGCGCTCGTAGTAGTGCTCGTGGCCGCACACCACCAGGTCGACCCCGTAGGCGTCGAACAGCGGGCCCCAGGTCTCGCGCAGGCCGAGGTCGCTGCCGGAGCCGTGCTTCGAGCTGGAGATCATCGGGTGGTGCATGCAGACCACGATCCAGTCGATCGCCCGGTTGTTCCGCGTCGTCCGCAACTCCCGCTCCAGCCAGCGCCGTTGGGCTCCGCCGGAGAAGCCGCGCAGGTAGACGTCGCCGGAGTTCTGGATGGCCTCGTCGTCGTTGGCGAGGCTGATGAAGCGCACCGAGCCGACGGTGAAGGCGTACCACAGGCCCCGGGTCTCCTCGTCGGAGGAGGCCGAGGAGTCGGGGAGGGAGAAGTACGCCTGGTAGCCGAGCGCGCCGATCGGGCCGTTGCCGCCCTCGTTCTCGTGGTTGCCGACGCAGGGCATCCAGGGCCGCAGCCGGGTGGAGCGGCTGTTGCTGATGAACCAGTCGGCCCAGGTCGCGGTGCGGCTCTGGCCGTGGCGGCCGGCGTAGGAGGAGTAGCAGAGGTCGCCGTTGATGAGGTTGAACAGCGGGCCGACGCGCTCGACGGCGGCGACGATGTCGGCGGAGGCCGCGGTGCCGACCTGGCTGCTCATGAACACCGGGTACTTGCCGAGCGGTGAGGGCATCCCGTCGGGGAAGGTGATCCGGCGGCGGAGGTTGGGCGCGGCCTGGTCGCCGAAGCTGGTGAAGGTGAACGGGGCGCGGCCGCGCGGGGCGGTGGTGAAGGTGCCGGTCTCGGGGGTGGCCCCGTCGTGGCCGGCGCTGTAGAGGTAGGTGGTGCCCGGGCGCAGGCCGGTGAGCCGCGCGTGGTGGACGTACACCTCGACCTTGTCGATCGAGTCCCGGTAGGTGCGGGTCTCGGCCTGGACGACCCGGCCGAGGCCGCCGTCCGGTGAGCCGTACCGTACCTGCGGGCGGCGAACGGACTGCGGGGTGAGCCAGGAGACGGTCATCTCCGTGCCGGCGTCGGTGCCGAACTGGAGGTGCAGCCCGGACACCGCGGCCGTTCCGGAGCGGTGCGGGGTGGTCTGCAGGAGCGGGCTGGTGGGCGCGTCGTCGGCCGGTTGGGCGGCCGCGGGTTGCGCGCCCGCCGTCGAGGCCGCGGCCACCAGGGCGGCTCCGGCCGCCGAGGTGCCCTTGAGGATGGACCTGCGTGCAATGGTCATGAGGACTCCGCCTGCCGAGTGGGGGTTCGACAGGCAGTCACTTTAATGACATGTGCACGTAAAGACGATCGTTTTCGCAGCTTCCGTTCGCACGCTTCGTTCTCGGGCCTCGCTCGCAGGCTTCGTTCGCAGGGCCCGTCCACAGGGCCCGTTCGCAGGGCCCGTTCGCAGGGACGGGCGCCTACGCCTTGCGGCCGACTCCCCCATACACCCCGACCTTCCCCTCGCCCGGCGCCGGGCCCCCGGCGGGCTCCGGGTGCCAGCGGTCGTGGGTGCGGACTAGGGGCGGGCCGTCGGGCACGGAACCGGGGTGGGCGGCCGGCGGC
>NZ_JBSFJC010000423.1:0-1645 GCF_053597855.1 Kitasatospora sp. NPDC001225 | reverse complement strand
GCTCAACCGGGGGACCGACATGCCCGGAGGCACCGGTGCCCCTGGCGGCGGCGGAGGGATGGACCCGTCGACCGGCTCCGGCGGGACCACGGGTACGGGCACGCCCGGTGGAGGCGGGGGCATGGACCCGTCCGGCGGATCGGGCGGGACCACCGGCACGCCCGCCGGAGGCGGCTGGCAGGCCATCGGCACGGTGGCGGCCGGCGTCGCCCCCGGCGGCAAGGTCCGCTTCGCGGACGTCAACGGCGACGGGAAGGCCGACTACCTCGTGGTCGAGGACGACGGTTCCGTCTCCGCCTGGCTCAACACCGACGGCCGGGGCGGCTGGAACGGCGTCGGGCGGATCGCGGCCGGAGTGGCCACCGGGGACAAGGTCCGCTTCGCCGACTTCGACGGCGACGGCAAGGCCGACTACCTGGTGGTCGGCGACGACGGCTCGGTGAACGTCTGGCTGAACAAGGGCACCGACATGCCCGGCGGAGGCGGCTGGAGCGCTCTCGGAAAGGTCGCCGCGGGCGTCGCGCCGGGCGGCAAGGTCCGCTTCGCGGACGTCGACGGCGACAAGCGGGCCGACTACGTCGTGGTCGGCGACAACGGTTCGCTGGACGCGTGGCTCAACAACGGAGGCGACACCGCCGAGCGCGGCTGGACCGAACTCGGCCAGGTCGCCACCGGCGTCGGTCTGCCGAGCAAGTACGTGTGGCTGGGCGACTTCGACGGGGACAGGAAAACCGACTACCTCGCGAACAAGGGCGGCCGGGCCTTCGACAGCTGCATGCTGTTCAACCGGGGCGGCGACGGGCGCGGCGGCTGGGAGGACCCGGTCCCGAAGGAGCCCGCCTGTGACCGAGGTTCCGATGAACTCCCGAACTCCACACCGTACTTCACGGACTTCGACGGTGACGGCAAGGCCGACCACCTGGAGGTGATGCCGGACGGCCGGGTCATGTGCTGGGCGGGTACCGGGAAGGGCGGCTTCCGCAGCGGCGGCACGGTGGCCGCAGGCGTCGCCCCGGCCGCGAAGGTACGACTCGCCGACTTCGACGGTGACGGGAAGGCCGACTACCTCGTCCTGGAGGACGACGGCTCGGTGAGCGTCTGGCTGAACAAGGGCGGTGACGGGTACGGAGGCTGGGAGGCCATCGGCCGGGTCGCCGCCGGCGTCGCCCCGAGTGGGAAGGTGCGCTTCGCCGACGTCAACGGCGACCGACGCGCCGACTACCTGGTCGTGGAGGACGACGGCTCGGTCAAGGCGTGGATCAACAACGGCGGTGACGGGCACGGTGGTTGGCGGGAACTCGGGCAGATCGCCGCAGGCGTCGCCCCCCGCGACAACGTGCGGTTCGCCGACTTCGACGGCGATGGCAGGGACGACTACCTCGTCCTGGCGGACGACGGCGCGATGAGGGTCTGGCTCAACCATGGCGGCGACGCCCCGGGATGGATCGAAGCCGGCCGGATCGCCGCCGGTGTGGCTCCGGCCAACCGGGTCCGGATCTGACCCCTCCGCCACGACGACCACGACGACCATGACGGCCCCGGCACGGTACCGCCCGTGCCGGGGCCGTTGTCGTGCCGCCGCCCGCCGGGTGGCATCAGCGTTCCGGCGCCCGGGCATGTATCAGGGGTTGTCCGGCATCGGGCC
>NZ_JBSFJC010000422.1:0-1659 GCF_053597855.1 Kitasatospora sp. NPDC001225 | reverse complement strand
GAGGTGGCGTCCAGCCGCCGGCCGACCTGGTCGTACTTGACGAGCAGGAACTCGCCCATGGTGTCGGAGCGGACCTGGTCGGCGTTGCGTTTGAGGTGGATGTACCAGCGCAGGTTCGCCATGATCCGGCGGTCGCCGACGGCCGCCCGGTTCGCCAGGAACTGCACCCGGGCGGCGTGCACCGACGCGATGCCCTGGGGCAGCGCCGCCAGCACCAGCAGCGGCAGGAGGGCGGGGTGGAGCACGGTCAGCACGCCGGCCGCGCCGAGGAGCGAGGCGAGGGAGGCGAGCAGGTTCTGCGCCTCTCCGACGATGTCCACGCAGACCTCGGCGCCGCGGTCGGCGGCCTCCAGTTCGTCGTTGTAGCCGGCGTGGTCGTAGGCGGTCAGTTCGGCCGCCACGGTGGCGCGCAGCACCGCGGCCTCCGCCTCCCGGGAGATGCGGGGCGACAGGTGGATGGTGACGGTCCGGATCGTGATGCCCAGCAGGGAGCGGGCGCCGGCCGCCGCCGCGATGACCAGGATCGACGGCGCCGCGCGGGTGAGCTTGTCGCCGACCTGCCCCGGGCCGAACAGGGCCGAGATGGTGCCGGTGGTCGCGAACAGGCCGGCCGCGCCGAGCACCGCGGAGACGGCCTGGCAGGTCAGGAGCAGCGCGACGGAGGTGCGGTCGATGCGCCAGCCGAGGCGGAAGGCGCGGACGACGAGCGCGGGCAGGCGGCGGGCCATCGCGCTGACGCTGATCGCCTCGATCGCCGCGATGCGGCGTCCGTCGGCGAGCCACTGCAGTTCCTCGTCGGCGGCCTCGGCCGACGCCGTCGTGGTGCTCAAGCGTTCGCCTCCTCGCGCGGGGCGGGGGCCAGCGGCAGGCGGGCCACCAGGGCCCCGGGGACGGGTGGGACGTGGATCGACGGGGCGGGGGAACAGGCCACAGATCCTCCAGGAGCGGAGCGGTGCGCGGACGTGCGGACTCATCGGTCCCGGCCGAGAGGAAAGCTCAAGTGGCCTTTCCTCAGGCTGAGTTGACCGGTTCGACGGAGTCGTTACGGGCGGCTGGGCGTCCGATGATGGTGCTGTTCGAGCGCGGCGTTCAAGTGGATTCGCCTCCGGGCGAGCCCGGGTCGAACGGGGACTTTTCGAGCACGTTCCGGGCATGGTTCAGCGCATATGCCAAGCGGGCGGGCGGCGCACGGCCGTCGCCGGATTCACCCGTTCGGCTGGTCTGCCGCCCGAGGGGCTGCCGCGTCGCCAGGCTCCTGAGGCGGGTGGGGCGGCAGGAGTTGAGTACGGATACTCATGTCCCGGGCCAACTGGATCGGGCACGATGCTCACCGTCAGTGAGCTTGTGCGGAAGGGTTCTTGTGTCCATGGTCCGAAACAACGTCAGGATTCCCCTCGTGGTCGGCGCGGCCGCGATGGCCGCGGCCGTCGTCGCCGGGTGCTCCTCCGACCCCGGAGCAGGGTCGGGAACCGGCCCGGGAGTCGTCCCCGACAAACCGTCCGCGACCTCGGGCGGCGCCGGCTCCCCGGGTGCCGCCCCGACGTCCACGCCGACGCTCCAGGCGTCCGGCGCCCCGGCGTTCGGCTCGCCCAGCAGTACGCCGACCGGCCCGCCGATCCCCACCGGAGCCGCCCTGCGCGAGCTGCTGCCGACCGCCGC
>NZ_JBSFJC010000421.1:0-1660 GCF_053597855.1 Kitasatospora sp. NPDC001225 | reverse complement strand
GCTGTTCTGCGGCGGCGACGGCACCGCCCGCGACGTGCTGGACGCGCTCGGGCCCGAGCCCCGGGTGCCGGTGCTCGGCATCCCCGCCGGGGTCAAGATGCACTCCGCCGTGTTCGCCGTCCACCCCCGGGCCGCCGCCGAGGTCGCGGCGGCCTGGGCGGCCGGCCGCGGCGTCCGGCTGACGGCCGCCGAGGTGGTGGACCGGGACGAGGCCGCGCTGCGGGCCGGCCGGGTCTCCGCCCGGCTGTACGGCCGACTGACCGTCCCCGTGCTGCCCGCCCGGGTCCAGCAGCGCAAGACCGGCAGCTCCGGGCCCGACCCGGGGACACCGGCCGGCCTCGCCGCCGAGGTCGCCGAACGCGTCGGCCCCGGCGGGCTGCTGCTCCTCGGGCCCGGCAGCACCACGTACGCGGTGGCCACCGCGCTCGGCGCGCCGGGCGCCAGCCTGACCGGCGTCGACCTGCTGCGGCTCGGCCCCGCGAGCGCCCTCGGCCCCGGCCACGCCGACGGCCTCGCCACCGCCGCCCGCCTCCTGATCCGCGACGCCCGGGCCGACCAGCTGCGCGCCCTGCCCACCATCCCCTGCATCGCCCTCTCCCCGATCGGCGGCCAGGGCTTCCTGCTCGGCCGCGGCAACCAGCAGCTCACCCCCGAACTGCTGCGCGCCGCGGGCCGGGAACGGCTGCTGGTGCTCGCCACCGAGGCGAAGCTCGCCGCCCTGGCGGGCCGCCCGCTGCTGCTGGACACCGGCGACCCCGACCTGGACGACGCCCTCTCCGGCCACGTCCGGGTGATCACCGGCCGCCGCTCCGGCGCCGTGTACCGCCTCTCCGCCTGACCTCCCACCCACAGAGGAGCCCCCATGATCGACCTGCACGGCAAGCGCGCGATCGTCACCGGCGCCGCCTCCGGCATCGGCCGGGCCACCGCCGCCCTGCTCGCCGAACTCGGCGCCGCCGTCGTCCTCCTGGACCTCGACGCCGAGCGCGGCGAACAGGCCGCCAAGGAGATCGGCGGCACCTTCGTCCGCTGCGACGTCTCCCGGCGCGCCGACTGCGAGCGGGCCGTCAGCACCGCCGTCGAGCAACACGGCGGCGTGGACGTGCTGTTCAACAACGCGGGCATCATCCGCCGCTCCACCGTCACCGAGATCAGCGACGAGGACTGGGACCTGGTGATGGCCGTCAACGTCCGCTCGATCATGCTGCTCAGCGGACTGGTGGTGCCGCTGATGGCCGCGAGCGGCGGCGGCAGCATCGTCAACACCGGCTCCGGCTGGGGCATCAAGGGCGGCGGCCGGGCCATCTCCTACTGCGCCTCCAAGGGCGCCGTGGTCAACATGACCCGGGCGATGGCCATCGACCACGGCCCGGACAACATCCGGGTCAACTGCGTCTGCCCGGGCGACACCGACACCGGCATGCTCGCCGAGGAGGCCCGCCAACTCGGCGAGAGCCCGGACGCCTTCTACACCGACGCCGCCGACCGCCCGCTCGGCCGGATCGGCCAGCCCCGGGACATCGCGCAGACCGTCGCCTTCCTGGCCAGCGACGCCGCCGCCTTCGTCAGCGGCGCGGTCATCGCCGTGGACGGCGCCGGCACCGCCTGACCGCCTGACCGCCCGCCAGGACCCGGCCCGGGCGGTCGGGCACCGGTGGTC
>NZ_JBSFJC010000420.1:0-1673 GCF_053597855.1 Kitasatospora sp. NPDC001225 | reverse complement strand
GGCACCAGCTGGGGGGCGGGGCCCGGGCGGGGGGGGGGCCGGCCCCCGGCCCCGTCGGTGGTGTCCGGACGCCTATGTCCTGTTCACGCCCCAAATGTTCCTGCCCGAGCCGGTTCCCGGGAGGGATCGCCATGCACGAGGCGCGAGGCGGCCCCCCCGGGGGCACCGGGCGACGAGGTTGCGTGGAGTGCACCCCGAGTACGGCCTGGCCGGTCGGGTCGACGCCCGCGACGACCGTCAGGTGCTGGCTGGGCTCGGGGGGCAGCCGCCGGTGGTTGTCAGAGGCTGCTGGTGATCATGGTGCCGGTGTGGTTGCCGGGGATGGCGGTGAGGTTGAGGGTTTCGGGGGTGGCCCAGGTGCCGTCGGCGTGGCGGGCGGTGAGCAGGACCTTGTTGTCGGTGGTGGCGATGGCGAACTGGGCGTCGGCGTCGACGGTGGCGGCGCTGATGCTGGTGCCGGTGATGTCGCCGATGACGCCGCCGAGGGAGGCGATGGGCTGCCAGCTGCCGTTGGCCCAGCGCAGGGTGTGGTACTGGCCGTCGCTGGCGATGAGGGCGAGGTTGAGGCCGGTGCTCTGGCGGGTGATGGCGACGGAGGTCACGGGCGCGGTGGCGCCGGCGGCGTCGGCGACCGATCCCCAGGTGCCCCAGTTCCCGGCGGCGGTGCGCAGGGTGTGGTGGACCTTGCCGCCGGTCACGGCGGCGATGTGGAGTTCTCCGTTGGCGGTTCCGGCGGCGGAGAGGGAGGTGATGCCCTTGAGCGGGCCGGCGACGTCGCTGACCACGCCGAAGGCGCTCCACTGGCCGGCGCCGTCGCGGACGGTGTGGAAGAGGATGTCGTTGGCCACGATGGCGATGTGCAGGTCGTTGCCGACGGGGGCGATGGAGACCTGGGTGATGTTGCCGAGGTCGTTGAGGGCGATGTTGAGGTCGACGAAGCGCTGGCCCCAGCTGCCGTCCAGGTTGCGGATGGCGTAGTGCAGGTGCCCGTCGCCGCCGAGCGCGACGATGTGGGTGGAGGTGTTGATGCCGGCGGTGGCGACGGCGCGAACGCCGCCGATGTTGCCGGCCGCCGCCTGGACGTCCTCGTACGGGGTCCAGGAACCGTCGTGGAGGCGGGTCGCGAAGTAGAGGTTGGCGTCGCTGCGGACCAGGGCCTGGGTCTTCCAGCCCACGGCCTTCGCGCGGGTCTGCTGGACCCAGCCGGCGATGTCGTCGACGCGGGTGTTGTAGGCGCCGGTGCGGGTCTCGCCGGCGGGGGCGCCCAGGCAGCCGCCCTGCCAGGAGCGGGAGGCCACCGCGAGCAGCTCGGCCTTGCCGTTGACCTCGCGGACCACGGGGGCGCCGGTGTCGC
Organism: Kitasatospora sp. NPDC001225; assembly: GCF_053597855.1. Lineage (NCBI taxonomy): Bacteria > Bacillati > Actinomycetota > Actinomycetes > Kitasatosporales > Streptomycetaceae > Kitasatospora > Kitasatospora sp. NPDC001225. The sequence goes on along the minus strand of NZ_JBSFJC010000420.1, from coordinate 319 downwards.
CCTTGCAGAGCGCCGCACCGCCCGTGCCGGTGATACCGAGGCCCGTCGCGCTCACGGTGTCGAGGCTGAACGCGCCGGTGTGCAGCTTCAGCGGCGCCCACTCGTCCTTGGTGCGCCCGTACCCGGGCACCCGCAGCGTCTGCCCGACGGCGGGCGCGGCGGTGGCGACCCGCAGCGGGGCTATACCGTCCACGGGTGTGGCCAGACGCGCCATCACCAGGTCACGGTCGGCACGCGGCACCAGCTCGGAGACCTCGGCGGTCTTGCCGGCGCCGGTGGTCAGATCGGTGCGGCCGATGGTCGCGGTGGTCTTCCACTT
>NZ_JBSFJC010000419.1:0-1683 GCF_053597855.1 Kitasatospora sp. NPDC001225 | reverse complement strand
CTCCTGCGAGGGGCCGTTCGGGGCGGTCAGGCCGTTGGACGCGCCGTCCTGGTTGACGGCCGAACCCCGGACCACGGCCAGCACCTCGTGCCCCAGCCGCCGGGCGTCCGACAGCCGCTCCAGCAGGAGGACCGCGACGCCCTCGGCGAGCCCGGTCCCGTCGGCGCCGTCCGCGTACGCCTTGCAGCGGCTGTCGCGCGCCAGGCCGCGCTGGGTGGCGAAGTCGACGAACACCTCCGGCGTGGCCATCACCGCGACCCCGCCGGCCAGGGCCAGCGTGCACTCGCCGTCGCGCAGCGCCTGCGCGGCCAGGTGGACGGCGACCAGGGAGGAGGAGCAGGCGGTGTCCACCGTCACCGACGGGCCTTCGAGACCCAGGGTGTAGGAGACCCGGCCGGAGGCGACGGAGCCCGAGTTCCCGATCCCGAAGTACCCCTCCAGGCCCTCCGGGAGGTTGAGCACGTGGTGCGCGTAGTCGTGGTACATAAGCCCCGCGTAGACGCCGACCGGCTGCCCCTTGAGCGAGGCCGGGTCGATGCCGGCCCGCTCCAGGGCCTCCCAGGAGGCCTCCAGCAGCAGCCGCTGCTGCGGGTCCGTCGCCAGCGCCTCACGCGGGGAGATCCCGAAGAGCGCGGCGTCGAAGCCGCCCGGGTCGGCGAGGAAGCCGCCCTCCTCGGCGTAGGTCTTCCCGGCGGCGTCCGGGTCGGGGTCGTACAGGCCGTCCACGTCCCACCCCCGGTCGCGGGGGAACGGGGCCATGGCGTCGGTGCCGTCGTGGACCAGGCGCCACAGGTCGGCCGGGGAGGCGACGCCGCCGGGCAGCCGGCAGGCCATCCCGACGATGGCGATCGGCTCGGTGCGCCGGGCCTCGACGTCGCGCAGGCGGCGCCTGGTCTGCTGGAGGTCGGCCGTGACGCGCTTGAGGTAGTCGCGCAGCTTGTCGTCGTTCGACATGGGGTTCTTCCTCGTATCCGTCATCAGGAAAGGCCGAGTTCGTTGTCGATCAGGTCGAAGAGCTCGTCGTCCGAGGCGGCGCCCAGGTCGACGCCCTCGGCCTCGGGCTCCTCGCCCGAGGCCGCCCAGCGGGCGGTGAGGGCCTCCAGCCGGGCGGCCACCTGGGCGCGCAGCCCGTCGGGCGCGCCGGCCGTCCCGGCCGTGGCCGCCAACGCCTGCTCCAGCCGGTCGAGTTCGAGCAGGACGGGCGGCACGGCCACCGAGCCCGCCAGGCCCAGCCGGTCCCGCAGGTGCTCGGCGACGGCGGCCGGGGTCGGGTGGTCGAAGACCAGGGTCGCCGGGAGCCGGACACCGGTGGCCTCGGTGAGGCTGGTACGGATCCGCAGCGAGGTCAGCGAGTCGAAGCCGACGTCCTTGAACGCCTGAGCGGGCTTCACCGTCTCGTCGATGCTCTGGCCGAGCACCTTGGCCGCGCTGGCCCGGACCAGGTCCAGGAGCAGCCGGAGCTGTTCGGCCTCGCCCACCGCGGAGAGCCTGCGGAACAGGACCTCACGGCCGTCGCCGGCCGGTGCCCCGGCGGTGGCGGCGGTGCGGCGGGGGGTGCGGACCAGGCCGCGCAGCAGCGGGTTCAGTTCGCCGCCCGCCGCCTGCCCGCGCAGCGCGTCGCGGTCCAGCCGGGTCGGGACCAGCAGCGCCTCCGGGGACCTCAGCGCGGCGTCGAACAGCGCC
>NZ_JBSFJC010000418.1:0-1687 GCF_053597855.1 Kitasatospora sp. NPDC001225 | reverse complement strand
TCAACCCCCCCCCAAAACCCCTCTTCCCCCCCCCGCCCCTCTCCCTATCTGCCCCCCGCCCCCCCCGGAGTGGGAAGTCGGCCCGGCCGACTTCCCACTCCCCCGGGCGGGGGACGGCTCGGCCCGGAACCCGGCTCCGGGGAGGACGACCCGGCGCCCCGGGCGCGGGCACGGTGGAGTCCGCCCGGCGGCAGCGGCCGTCGGGCGGGGATACCGGAGGAGACGGCATGCGCGCACCGACACCGGCCACGGCACGAAGGGTCGCGGCGCTGGGCGTCGCCGCCGCCGTCCCGTACATCGGCCTCAAGAGCTACTGGGCGGCGGGCGGCCGGGCCGGGCTCGCGGCCGGGTTCGACGTGGCGGACGAGTTCGCCCGCAACGGCGCGCCCTGGGCCCTGGTCTGGCTCGAACGGCACGGCGTCGACTTCACCGCCGTCCTCGCCCTGGCCGGGCTCGCCATGGCCTGCGCCCTCGCCTGGCCGTGGGGACGGCGCCTCCCGCGCGGGCCGCTGCTGGCCCTGGCCTGCGCGGGGACGCTGCTGGTCCCGTACGGCCTGCTCACCGCGCTGCTCGCCCTCACCGGGGAGGGCGGCGGCGCGGCGGCGCCGATCACCGAGTGGGTGGCGCCGGCCGGGGTCGGCGCCTTCCTGGGGATCGGGACGGCCCTGGGCGTCGGGGCCTGGTCGCGGCTCCGGCCGGGACGGCGCACGGGCATCAGGGGTTCGTGACGGCCCGGTCGGAGTCGCTGCGCAGCACGCAGAACTCGTTGCCCTCGGGGTCGGAGAGGACGGCCCACCCCGAACCGTCGGGGTTCCGGTGGTCGCCGACGAAGGTGGCGCCGAGGCCGAGCAGCCGCTCCACCTCCTGGTCGCGCGAGGTCTCGGGCCGCAGGCACAGGTGGACCCGGTTCTTGACCGTCTTCGCCTCGGACACCTGGTTGAAGTACAGCACCGGCCCCTCCGCCAGCAGCACCTGCGTCTCCCGGTCCCCCGGCCGGCAGTCGGGGTCCAACGGCCGACCGGTCACACCACTCCAGAACCGCGCCAGCTCATAGGCGTCCGCACAGTCGATCGCCACGTTCTGCAACACCGAAACCATGCGCGCGAGTCTCCCCGATCCCCGCGCCGGACGCCACCGGGTCGCACCCGCTCCCCGCACCCCCGCCGAGGGCGGGACCGGCCTGTGAGGAGTGAGCCCGCCGACGGCCCTGACCTGCGGCGATACGGCCCGGGTGCAGGCCCTCACGGACGTGCCTACGGTGGAAGGAGTAGCCCAGAGCATCCAGGAGGTTACGTTATGACTTCCGAGAAGAAGCCCGTCCAGCTCACGGCACGCACGGTGAGCGGCCACGTGGTCGCCCACTCGCCGATCAGCGGTGACTTCGAGGCCACGCTGACCGACACGGACGGCAAGCCGATCGTGGGGCGGCAAATCACCTTCTACAGCACCGCGAGCGGCCAGCGCGTCGGCTCCGCGACCACCGACCAGAGCGGGATCGCCAAGCTGAACTCCGGCTCCAAGATCCTCGATCCGGTCATCGTCGCCAGCACCCTCACCACCGGCTGCGAAGCACGGTTCGAGGGCGACGACGAGTACCAGGCGGCCTCCGCCCACGCCGGCACCGCGGTCGGCGTGTAGTCGGCGCGGTACCCGGACACGTGCGGAGTGGGAAGTCGGCCAGGCCGAC
>NZ_JBSFJC010000417.1:0-1700 GCF_053597855.1 Kitasatospora sp. NPDC001225 | reverse complement strand
CGCGGCGCACGTCGGAGCTAGTCAGGTGGACCAGGACCCGGTCCACGAAGTAGGCCAGCTCGTCGGCGGGCAGGTGCAGCACCTCGTCCAGCGCGCCGGTCAGGGTCCGCCGCAGGGCGTCCGGGGCGAGGTCGCCCAGGTCGAGCGGGCGGCGGGTGAGGGTCCGGAACGGGAGCAGCAGGCCCGGGCGCGGCGCGTCGAAGGCCAGCAGCGCCTGGGTGGCGTCGCGCAGGTTGTCGTGGACGCCGCCGGGGTTGCCCGGGTAGGGGATGCGGCGCAGGGTGTCCGGCAGGTTGCGGTAGAAGCCGGGGAAGAACCGGAAGCCGTGCTCGCCCGGCAGCGCTCGGCGTCCACCGCGCGCGCCGCCCGGCACGTCCATGCTCCGGGCCTTGCCGCCGAGCGCGGCGTAGTACTCGTACACCGTCACCCGGTAGCCGCGCTCGGCCAGTTCGTGCGCCGCGCTCAGCCCGGACACCCCGCCGCCGAGGACCGCCACGGTCCGCCCGGAGCCGGAGCCGCCGCGGGCACCGGCGCCCGCGCCACGCGGGAGCGCGGCGGCGCCGGCGGCGGGACCGACGGCCAGCGCCCCGCCCAACGCGGCGGCGCGGGTGAGGAACTGGCGTCGGGTCCGCCCGCTCACCGCGTCCTCGTGCGAACCGTCCTGTGAACCCTCGGCCAACCCCATGCTGCGCGCACCTCCGGCTCCTTGGTCACCCCGAGCGGTTGGGATGACCCCCCGGTGTGCAACGAGCGGGACCGGTGCCGGTCACCCGTCACGGACCACGGTGGTGGAGGGGTGTTCGACGGGGTGGGCCCGCCCTACGCCCCGTCGTCCTCGAAGCGCGGGAGCGGGGTGCCGCGCCGGGCCATCTCGGCCTCGAAGAGGCGCTGGAACTCCCGCGCGGACTCGTCGAGGACGATCGGCTCGTCATCGTCCTCGTCGGGGACGATGCCCTGCGCTCGCAGCTTCTGGTCCATCACCAGGATCGGGTCCTCGGGGTCGTGGTCGGAGGGGCGGGGCCCCTCGGGTCCGTCCGGGCCGAAGCGGACGGCGCGTTCCACCCGGATGATCCGCAGGAGCCGGTCCTCGACGGTGAGTTCGAAGCCCTGCTCGGCTTCGAGCCGGTCCGCCGCCTCGGCGTAGCGGGCCCGTTGCCGGTCGCTCAGCCGGCGTTCGACCGGCTCGGTCACGCGCAGCCGCATCGACAGGATGTCCCGGGCGCGGAAGGGGGTGGGGGCGTCCATGACGCCGACCGGACGCCACCGGCCGTCGACCCGTTCCGCGACGCCGAAGGCGGCCGGCAGCAGCACCACACCCGGGTGGGTGGTGCTGGAACGCAGTGCGTCCCGGCGGACCTCGGGCGGGAAGTCGCGTGCGGTGGGCACCAGTTGGATGAGGTCGGTCTTGAGGATGCCGGTGGAGAGCCCGGTCGGCAGGGCGGGGTCCATGACGAAGCCGGCGGCCGGGTCCAGGGCTTCGGCGAGCGGGCGCTTGCGGTGGTCGTCGGGGTCGGTGGAGCGCGGCGGCTCCGGGCCGTCCGGACCGCTGCGGATGTACCGTTCGGCCCGCACCACGCGGTAGCGGACGTCCAGTTCGACCTCGTCGAGCTTCTCCCACTCCAGCCGCCCGGCCGCGGCCAGGTAGCGCTGCTGCGCCGCGGTGTCGCCGGCCCGCTCCGCCCGGCCGGCCTGCTCGCGGC
>NZ_JBSFJC010000416.1:0-1709 GCF_053597855.1 Kitasatospora sp. NPDC001225 | reverse complement strand
GCATCAACCCCTACGCCTACTGCCTCGGCGACCCGAACAACCGCACCGACCCCACCGGCCACCTCAGCTGGCGCACCTGGCTCAACGTCGGCATCGCCGCCCTGGGAGTGGGCCTGGCAGTCTTCACCGGCGGCCTCTCGATCGCCGCGGCGGCCGGCATCTGGGCCACCGCCGCCGCCGTCACCGTCACCACCCTCAGCGTTGTCTCGGCTACCACCGCGGTCTTCAGCGCCGCCGAAGCAGAGAGGCACCCCCGGACCGCCGCCGTCCTCGGTTGGGTGTCCCTCGGCACCGGCCTCGCCTCGCTTGGCGCAGAACTCGTCGCCGGTTCCGCCGCCGTACGGGGCCTGTCCCGACTCGCCACGCGGAGCGGACCGTACGCGATGTCGGCGGAAGAGACGGCCGCGTTCAAACAGGGCGGAGCCGCCTACCGGCGGTACCTCAACTCGCTCCCGGAACACGAGTTCGGCGGAAAAGGGAAAGGACACGTCTCAAAAGGCACCGGCCGGCGAGGCGCCCCCGGAAGACTGGAGAACGCCGACCCCCAAGGCGCGGTCGGAGGCGAACCGGCCCAGGGCAATGCCGGCGCTCAGGTTCAGCCGACCAGCAAGCGCTGGACGTTCGACGATCAACGAATTAGCCGAATTAGAGACAGGCGCCAGCTCACTGATCCCGCGCAAGAGAAGTTCGACAGCTTCGCGAGCAAGATCCGGGATGAGGGACTCCACCCGAAGACAGCAGCGGAGTCGGTCGGAGACACGAACTACAAAAACTTGCAGGGCAATCAGTTCCAGATCCGCCTGGACGGGAGCGCGCGCGCCACATTCTGGGTCTGGGACAAGGAGAGAAGGGTCGAGATGATCGACCTCGGCGGCCATACGTAACCGGTCCTGAGCAGTCGTCCCGGGCCCTTGCGGTACCGCCCGAGACCAGGACAACCGGGGTTGGTGCCCGCACCCACTGCTCGCCCAGGCGGACACGGTGGCGCTTGGCTCGACCGAACTGCCGGTCGCCGTCGTTGACCTGCGGGATGAGCCGGGGCGCTTCATCCGGGTTGTCGCCGCGGAGCTTTGGGGGATCGAGAACAACCTGTCGATCGCGAACATGGAATACAACGAGTTCGCCGGAGCCGTCGACGAGGACGGGGTGTTCAGAGGCTTCTGAGACAGGCCGCTCAGCAGGCCAAGATCACCGCTTGCCTGAACTGGCCTGATGCCCCGTCCTGAGACCAGCGCACGTACCATGCCGAAGGCGGCGGCGCTCGCCGCCGTGGCTCTGCTCCTCGCCGCGGCTGCGGCCTGCGATCCCGGCAGGTCCGGCGCGGCCTCCTCCCCAACGCCGGCCACCTTCATCGAGTCGGAGACTTCGGCCGCGCCGCCCGCACCAGCACGGTGACCACCGAGCCGACTCCGTCTGCGGCAGCCGCCATGCCGAGCAGACGCGGCGGAGTCGAGCTCGGTGGTGCGCTCGCGGAACTGGTCGAGGAGGCCAATCGACAGAATTCGTTGACCTGCGGCTTCGCCAAGCTGGCAGCAAGGTTCTTCCCGCGTGCCTGAAGATCACTTCCCACGAGATCTCCAGGGGCGGCGTGCGTTCCGGCGTCGGCGGTTGTCCCCGCACGGGCTGGCAATACGGAAACAACACACAGGGCACGAGCCACACCGAGCCGAAGGCGCGGCGCACGTGTCCGCCGAAGGGCGCCATCTCGC
>NZ_JBSFJC010000415.1:0-1709 GCF_053597855.1 Kitasatospora sp. NPDC001225 | reverse complement strand
GGCCCCGCCGGGCCGCCGACACCACCGGCCGTCAGCGCGCCGGATCCAGCCGGAGCGCCGAGGCCGGGCACCTGGCGGCCGCCTCCCGGGCCTCTTCCGCCGCCCGTCCGACGGGCTCGGCGGCGAGCACGACGACCTGCCCGGCCTCGTCCTGGTCGAACACCGACGGCGCGGTCACCGCGCACTGCCCCGACGACACGCACCGCGAGGTGTCCGCCACCACCCGCGCGGCGGGGCGCTCGCGCTGCCGCTCCCCGTTCACCACAGGACCGGGACCTCGCCGAGGCCGCCCGCCAGCCGTTCGGAGTGGTCGCGCAGGCTGTGCGCGTCCACCGCCAGCCGCAGGCCGGGGAAGCGCCGGAACAGCGCGGTCAGCGCGATCTGCATCTCGGTGCGGGCCAGCGCGTTGCCGATGCAGTAGTGGCCGCCGTGCCCGAAGGCGAGGTGCGCATTGGGGGAACGCGACGGGTCGAAGGCGTCCGGCTCCTCGAACGCCCGGCCGTCCCGGTTCGCGGCGTTGATCGCCACCAGCACCGCCTCGCCCTTCGCGATCGCCGTCCCCGCGAGGGTGACGTCCTCGCGGGCGTAGCGGGTCAGGCCCAGGGCGCCGGGCGCGGCCATCCGCAGGACCTCCTCCACGGTGGCGCGGGCCGACCCCTCGGGGTCGGCGGCGAAGCGGTCACGCCGACCGGTGTCGCTCAGCAGGAACAGGACCCCCAGGTCGATCCGGGCCGAGGTCGTCTCGTGGCCCGCGAACAGCAGCCCCACCGCCAGGCGGGCCATCTCCTCCTCGGTGAACGAGGGGTCCTGCGCCTGTACGGCCAGGATGTCGCTGATCACGTCCTGGCCCGGCCGCTTGCGCTTCTCCTCGGCGATGGCGGACACGTACGCCTCGAACTCGGCCATGGCGGCGGCCCCGTCGGCCCCGCCGTACAGCGCGGCGATCCGCTCGGACCAGCCGCGCAGCAGGCCACGGTCCTCGACCGGCACGCCCAGCAGCTCGCAGATCACCATCACCGGCAGCGGGAACGACAGGTGGTCGTGCAGGTTGACGGCGCGTCGCGGATCCCCCGAACGCTCCTTGTCCATCGCGTCCAGGCAGGACGCGGCGAGTTCCCCGATCCGCTCGCCCAGCCGCCGCATCCGCGGCGCGCTGAACGCGGGCGCCAGCATCCGGCGCATCCGCGTGTGCTCCCGGTCCTCCTCCTCCGGCGAGGGGGCGGGGCGCGTGTGCAGCGCCGAGGACGAGATCCTCGGGGCGCCCTCGGTGTCGGGGCGCAGCCGGGAGAACCGGGTGTCGCTCAGGATCTCCCGGGCTTCCTCGTAGCGGGTCACCAGCCAGGCCGGGTCGCCGGCGGGTGTCGTCACCCGGGCGATCGGGCCTTCCTCGCGCAGGCGCGCGAGCAGCGGCGCCAGGTCCAGGGCGTTGGGGCGCTCGAAGGGTAACTGCGGTGCTGGGGCGGTCATGGTCTCTCCTCGCCGGCCGAAGGGCCACAAGAGCAGTGAACGCTTGACGGAGCCGTGCTCTCCTTGCCCGTCCGGACCAGGGCGGACGAGTGCCCTTCCGGCCAACAAGTGAGAGTCGACTCTCTCTTACTGGGAGCGTAACACCACCGGCACGCACAGTCAGCCTCCAGAACGCTGCCGGGAGGAGGGCACCCGTCGAGGCCGGCGGCAGCCGAAATGCTGTCGCTCCGCCGGTCAGGGAC
>NZ_JBSFJC010000414.1:0-1729 GCF_053597855.1 Kitasatospora sp. NPDC001225 | reverse complement strand
AATACTATTCTGCGGAATCGCTGGGGAGCGTGGGGGGTTTTGTTTGTGTTGGGGGCGCGGCCTCCTGTGGCGACCTCGCCCGCGCCCCCCCACCGGTGGTGAAACCGCCGTTCAGGGCGGGTCCGGGTCAGGGGAGTTGGTAGCTCCCGGACGCCGGTCTCGGGTCACGCGCGGCAGCCGGCCGCGCTCGTAATCTCAGCTGGAACACGAGGCACCCCTCGGGCGTAGGGAAGATTCGCGCACTCCGTCGCGCGGTCTCGCCTGGGCGGGACAGCGCGGGCCAATGCGCCCCGGTTCGGGCCGACTTGGCCCGCTGCCCGGTTGGCATGGCGAGACAGTAGACGCGAACTCCGGCCGCGCCAAACGAGCCCCGACCAGCCTCGACGTCCTCGTGCTGTCCGTTAGGCACGGCTGCCGATCGCGGCTACCGTCCCCTGCACCACCGCTCCCGGCGGCTGCCACGGCGCGCCGCCCGGAGCCGGTAAACCCCTGCCCGAGGAAGGCCCCCGTGAACGACTTCACCCTCCACCGAGGCGACGCCCTCACCGTGCTGAAGAACCTCCCCGACGAGTCCGTCAACGCGGTCATCACCGACCCGCCGTACAACAGCGGCGGCCGCACCAGCTCCGAGCGCACCAGCCGCGACGCCCGCGCCAAGTACGTCACCAGCGGCTCCGCCCACGACCTCCAGACCTTCCCCGGCGAGAACCGCGACCAGCGCTCCTACCGCGCCTGGCTCACCGAACTCCTCACCGAGGCCTACCGGGCGAGCACCGAGCACGCGGTCGCCATGGTCTTCTCCGACTGGAGGCAGGAGCCCACCACCAGCGACGCCCTCCAGATGGCCGGCTGGACCTGGCAGGGCACCATCCCCTGGATCAAGCCCGCAAGCCGACCGCGGAAGGGCGGCTTCAAACAGTCCGCCGAGTTCATCACCTGGGGCGTCAAGGGCACCCTCGACAACAGCCGCAACCTCTACCTGCCCGGCCAGTTCCGCCAGCCAGCCACGCAAGGACCGCGTCCACATCACCCAGAAGCCGCTGGAGATCATGCAGCAGCTCGTCCAGATCTGCCCCGAAGGCGGCACCGTCCTCGACCCCTTCACCGGCAGTGGCTCCACCGGCGTTGCTGCCCTGCGCGAGGGCCGGCGCTTCGTCGGCGTTGAACTCTCCCCGCACTACGCCGAGATCGCCGAACAGCGCCTGCGAGCAGAGCTGACCCAGGACGACTTCGCCCTCGCCGGACCGGAGGCCTGACCATGAGAACCACCAGGCCAATGGCCCACAGACGCGAAAGGGCGGCTGGATCACCACGCTCCAGCCGCCCGTTTCCGCCGGTCAGGACTCCATGACCGCCCGCCGGATCAACGGCACCGCCTTCTCGAGGTCCGCCGACGAAGCGATCCGCACCTCCAGATCACCCGTCCCCAGGTGCCCGACGTTACGCACGTCCCGCGTGAAGCCCTCCTCCAGCTCCACCGAGTCCGGGCCCAAGCGCAGGTAGACCAGCAGCGCCCCGTGCCCCGGGCGGAACACGACCGAGGCCACGTTCAGGATCCGCCGGTAGGCGATGTAGTGCTTCAGCAGCACAACCTCCAGCTCACCCGCCGCTGCCAGCACCTCGTCCAGCTCGCCGTACAGCTCCTGTAGACGTCCAGGCTCCTCCACCTGCGACGCTTCCACTGGCACCGCGACCACCTCCGGCTCGGCATGCACCTCGCCAGCTGGCT
>NZ_JBSFJC010000413.1:0-1742 GCF_053597855.1 Kitasatospora sp. NPDC001225 | reverse complement strand
GTAGGCGAGGAACCCGCCGATCAAGGCGCTGCTCTTGGCCGTCCAGTACAGGAGTTCAAGCGCCTGGCAGGTGTCGAGTTCCAGGTCGGCGAGTCGGGGCGCGGGGGCGAACTCGGCGCCCGCTCCACGGTCGGCGCCTTCGGCCGGGGCCCCGCGCAGGACGGTGAGCAGGCCGCGCATCTCCACCATCGCGTCCCGGCTCACCGCCTGGATGGCGTCCAGTGCCTGCTCGGCCTTCGCCGGATCCCGGCCGATCACGAAACGGCCGTACCCCGCCTGGACGTTGACCACGCTCATGCTGTGCGCGATCACGTCGTGCAGCTCCCGGGCCAGCCGGATCCGCTCCTCGGCGAGCTCCTCCGCGAGCTCGGCCCTGGCGAGGTCCCGCTGGTGGCGGCGCAGTTCCGCCCCGTACGCGCGGTAGCGGGCCGCCGCGCTGCCGAGCGCCCAGGCGGTGACGACCGCCAGCGCGGCGAACACCAGGTTGTTCCACAGCTCCCGCGAGCCGAACCCGCTCAGCCCGGCGCCCACCAGCCCGAACGCCAGCGCGGCCGCGCCGACCCGCGGCGCGCCGACCGCCGCGACCAGGTAGACCGTCATCGCGGCGGCGAGCACCACCTGGAACCCGGCCAGGTTGGCGATGGTCAGCCGTCCGGCCACCGCCACGACCACCACCCAGGCGGCGAACACCACCCCGGCAGCGGCCACCGGCGCGAGCCGCCGCAGGCCCGCCGCCGCGCCGACGACGACCACGCACCCCAGCACCGTCACCAGCTCGGCCGTGGTCGGCTCGGCGTAGCCCCGGTGGTGCGGATCGAACACCCGGTAGGCGTCCAGCACCCGCAGCCAGGTGAGCACGGTCAGGGCCAGGGAGACCGCCAGGTCGACCAGAACCCAGTGGCCCGGGCGGAGCCTTCCGGTCACCGGCGGGCGCGGGATGTCGGACATCGCCCCAGGCTAGCGGCGGCCCGCCGCCGGGGCATCGCCCCACAGGCCTACGACCAGGGGCAGAGACCGGCCCCCGTCCGATGCCGGGATTCCGCCCACGGTGGGAGGCCGGGCCCCCGGCGCGGACGGGAGCGTGGAGGCACGCCACAAGGAAAGGCAGCACGATGATCGAGGTACGCGACCTCAGCAAGCGCTACGGCGGCACCCTCGCCGTGGACGGACTCACCTTCACCGTCCACCCCGGCCGGGTCACCGGCTTCCTCGGACCGAACGGCTCCGGCAAGTCCACCACCCTGCGGATGATCCTCGGCCTGGACGCCCCGACCGGGGGACGGGCCACCGTCAACGGCCGCCCGTACGCCTCGCTGCGCCAGCCGTTGCGCGAGGTCGGCGCGCTGCTGGACGCCGGTGCCGTCCACCCCGCCCGCTCCGCCCGCCACCACCTGCTCGGCCTCGCCGTCACCAACGGCATCGGCCCCCGCCGGGTCCGCGAGGTGCTGGAACTCACCGGTCTGGCGACGGCGGCCCGGCGCCGGGCCGGGCGCTTCTCGCTCGGCATGAAGCAGCGCCTGGGCATCGCCGCCGCCCTGCTCGGCGACCCGCCCGTCCTGCTGCTCGACGAACCCGTCAACGGCCTGGACCCGGAAGGCGTCCAGTGGATCCGCACCCTCCTGCGCGACCTCGCCGCCGAAGGACGGACCGTCCTGCTCTCCTCGCACCTGATGAGCGAAACGGCCCTTATCAAGGCCGGCCGCGCCGACGTCATCTCGCAGAGCTTCGGCGCCACCGACAAC
>NZ_JBSFJC010000412.1:0-1743 GCF_053597855.1 Kitasatospora sp. NPDC001225 | reverse complement strand
GCGGCCCGCACACCCGATCCCCCAGCTGTCCGGACCGCCGCGCCGCCGGTGCGCGGTGCCCCGGGTCAGCCCGCGAGGGTGCGGGCCAGGGCGTCGAGGCCGTCGGCGTAGATGCCGGTGAACAGGTCGACGACCTCCTGCTCGGTGGCGTTGACGGGGTTGAAGCGGCCGGACCACTGGACCTCGGCGAGGTCGGCGCGGCCGGGGACGGCGTGGACGCGGAGGGTGGAGACGTAGCCGTCGACCGGGAACGGGGCCTGGAGGATGGCGTAGCTGTACTGCCGCTCGGTCTCGTTGAAGTCGACGAGGCGCTCGACGATGACGTCGCCCTCGGGGTTCTTCAGGCTGCGCACGCGGCCGCCCTCGGAAGCGGTGCTCTCGGGGATGTAGGGCAGCCAGTCGGGCAGCGCGTCGAAGCCGCCGATGAGGGCCCAGACCTTCTCGGGGGTGGCGGGGACGGTACGGCTGACGGAGGTGGAGGCCATGGTCGTTTCTCCTGTCACTGCGGTGGGGTGTGCGGGTGGTCAGGCGTTGTTCGGCAGCGGGGCGGCCGGGCTGACCAGGCCGGCGGCGCGCAGCTCCTGCCAGAACGCGGCCGGGACGGTCTCGTTGAGGGCGGCGACGTCCTCGGCGATGCGGCCGGGCTTGGTGGCGCCGGGGACGGCGGCGGCGGTCACCGGGTGGGCGAGGGAGAACTGCAGGGCGGCGGCCTTGATGGAGACGCCGTGCTTGGCGGCCAGGGCCTTGAGCTCGGTGACGCGCTCGATGATGTGGGCGGGGGCCTGCTGGTACTCGAAGTGGGTGCCGCCGGCGAGGATCCCGGAGCTGTAGGGGCCGCCGACGACCATGTCGACGCCCTGCTCCTGCGCCATCGGCAGCAGGCGCTGGAGGGCGTGGTCGTGGTCGAGCAGGGTGTAGCGGCCGGCGAGGAGGAAGCCGTCGGGCTGCGGCTCGTCCAGGGCGAGGGTCAGCTCGATCGGCTCGGTCTTGTTGACGCCCAGGCCCCAGGCCTTGATGACGCCCTCGTCGCGCAGGCGGGACAGGACGCGGAAGGCGCCGGTGCGGGCCTCCTCGAACTTGGCGAGCCACTGGTCGCCGTGGAAGTCCTGGGCGATGTCGTGGACCCAGACGATGTCCAGGCGGTCGGTGCCCAGGCGCTTGAGGCTGTCCTCGACGGAGCGCTCGGTGGCCTCGGCGGTCCACACGTGGAGCATCTTGTTCGGGTTGCCGTGCTCGAAGAGGCCGCCCTTCTCGCCGAGGTCGCGGGCGCCCTCCTCCAGCTCGTCGAGGATGACGCGGCCGACCTTGGTGGACAGGACGTACTCGTCGCGCGGCTTGGTGGACAGCACCTCGCCCAGGCGCTCCTCGGAGAGGCCGGCGCCGTAGAACGGGGCGGTGTCGAAGTAGCGGACGCCCTGGTCCCAGGCGGCTTCGACGGTGGCCAGGGCCTCGGCGTCGGGGATCGCGCGGAACATGTTGCCGAGCGGGGCGGTGCCGAAGCCGAGCTTGCCGGGGAGGATGTTCTTCAGGGACATGTCACTGCCTTTGCGGAGCGGGCGGGCGTCATGGGGGACCCGCCGGGGGTTGCGTCCGCACCGAAGGATTAGTGCAAACGCGCCTTACATGCAGGAACAATAGTTGCATACGCGTGGCAATGCAAGGGGTGGGCCGATCCCGCCGTCTACGGCCGCAACCGCCCCGAGCTGCAGGAACTCGTCGGCTACGGCATCAACGTCCTGGTGG
>NZ_JBSFJC010000411.1:0-1765 GCF_053597855.1 Kitasatospora sp. NPDC001225 | reverse complement strand
CAGCGTCCGGGAGTTGGCCTCGGCTAGGTCCAACGCCACGATGTGGTCGTCGAGTTCGCCGTCCAGCAGCCTCCCGCGCAGCGCGGTGCGCTGGATCTTGCCGCTGGTGGTGCGCGGGAAGTCGGCCGCCGGGACGGGCAGCACCAGGGCGGGGGCCGGCTGCCGGCGGGCCGCCAGCAGCTGCCGCACCTCGGCGGCGACCGGCGCCGAGGGCGCGTCCGGGTCGCTCTGGACGTAGGCGATCACCAGCTGCTCGGTGCCGGTGCGTTCGTCCGGCACCCCGAAGGCCGCGACGTGCCCGGAGCGCACCCCCGCCACGGAGGCCACCACGTCCTCCAGCTCGTGGCAGAAGTAGTGCACGCCGTTGACGATGATGATCTCCTTGCGACGGCCGGTGAGCACCACCTCGCCGTCGACCAGGAAGGCCAGGTCCCCGGTGTCGAACCAGTCGTCGCCGACGAAGGCCTCCTGGTTGGCCGGCGGGTTGTTCAGGTACCCCGGCGTCACCCGGCCGGAGTGGACCTGGAGCCGGCCGACGCGGAGCTCGGGCAGCGCCCGTCCGGCGTCGTCGGCCACCCGCATCCGGGTGCCGGGTGCGGGCCGGCCCATGCTGAGGAAGGCGGTGCCGCGCTCCGCCGAGGCCGGGTCCGCGGGCTCCAGCCGGCCGGTCAGCGAGTCGGTGCGCACCAGGCGGCGGGCGCCGTCCTCGTCGTAGCGCTTGTAGGTGATCGCCGTGCAGGTCTCGGCCATGCCCCAGGCCAGCAGCACGTGGCCGGGGCGGACGCCGAACGGGGCGGTGGCGGCCAGGAACTCGTCGATCACCGCCTCGGTGCACTGCTCCCCGGCGTTGATCAGCGACTTGACCGAGGACAGGTCCCAGCGGCGGTCCGGCCCGGCGGCCCGGACGGCCTCGGCGACCAGCCGGAAGCCGAAGTTGGGCGACCAGGAGTGCGCCGCCCGGTAGCGCTCCAGCGCGTCCAGCCAGACCAGCGGGTCGGCGAGCACGAGTTCGGTGGGGATCTGCACCTGGTCGGCGGCCAGTACCACGTCGCGCAGGTGGAACATCAGCAGCCCGGCGACGTGGTCCAGGGGCAGCCAGTTGACCGTGCCGTCGCCCGGCTCCGTGCCCTGGGCGACGGCCCCCGCCACGTACTCCAGGATGCCGCGGTGGGTGATCTGCACCGCCTTGGAGCGTCCGGTGCTGCCGGAGGAGAGCTGGAGCATCGCGACGTCGGCGGGGACGGGGGCGTGCTCGGGGGCGGGGCCGTCCGGCAGCCCGCCCTCGGCGGGCCGGTCGACCGCGATCACCCGCAGGCCCGGCGCCGGGTACAGCTCCCCGAGCCGCTCCAGGCCCGCCACCGCGGGCCCGCAGACGAGCACCGGCGGCTCCTCCAGGGTCTGCCAGGCGTGCCAGAGCTTCTCCAGCACGGGGTTGCGCTCGTGGTAGTCCGGCGGGCGGGCGACCGTCACCGGCTGTATCCCGCCCAGGAAGCAGGCCCACAGGGTGGGGAAGTAGTACTCGGGCTCCGGGACCTGGAGGATCACCCGGTCCCCGGCCCGCAGCCCGGCGGCGGCCAGTACGGCGAGGATCTCGCGGGAGCGGCCGAGGAGTTGACGGTACGTGATCCTGGTGGCCTCGCCGCCCGCCCGGATCAGGTGCAGTCCGCGGTCGGGGTGCAGTTCGGCGGCGCGCAGCAGTGCCTCGGGCAGTGTCCGGGGCGCGTCCGGCCCAGGGGCGGGCAGCGGGGCGCCGACGGCCTCCGTC
>NZ_JBSFJC010000410.1:0-1781 GCF_053597855.1 Kitasatospora sp. NPDC001225 | reverse complement strand
GCCCGGAAGCGGGCGATGTCGTCGGCCGGGCGGATCGCGTCGGCGAGCCAGGTGAAGGTGGAGACGGCGTTCTCGCGCGGGGACGGTGGCTTCGGCGGTCAGCTACCAGCGCGGCCAGCCGCAGTTGCGGGTAGCCGGAGATCCCGTTGCCGAGCCGCTGCCGGGTGAACACCGCGAGGTTGGCCGGACAGTCCGGGACCGGCAGCAGGGTGCCGTCGACCGCGACGACCCTCAGACCCCGCCACCAGCCGGCCGCCGCGGTCGTGGCAGCAGGGCCCCTGACCAGGTCGAACAAAGCTTTCATCGGTGCTGGTCCCAGCCGCTGGCGGGCCTGCCGCAACGCGCTGCCGCTGGGCCGGGCCGGAGCCGGGCCCGCCAGTCCGGCACACAGCCGGTCGAAGACCTGCCGGTATCCCAGCCCGGTGAACAGCGCTCCGGCCAGCAGGACGTAGACCGTGACCCATGCCGGTATCAGCCGGACCCTGCGCTGCACCGCGCCCGTCTCCGCCAGCACCTCGTCGACCATCTCGAACGGCACGATCCGGGTCAGTTCGCCGACATGACCCGGCGCGAACACCCCGGCCGCTGTCCCGCCCGGCCTTGTTGTGGCAGCCTGTTCCAACAGCGGAGCTCCTGTGGTGAGGATGTCTTGGAGGACAAACCTCTTCTACAGCAGCTCCGCTGCCTCGTTCACCAACGTTGACGAACAGCCCCCGCACTTAACCGAACGGCGTTGCTCCTGGAACCCAAGGACAGGGCAGCGGCCTTTCGGAGCTCCGCACCATGGATCAGGCGCTGCGGCGGGGCAACGGAATCGGCCCCGCCGGGTGGGAGATCAGGCGCCGTAGGTGCCGCTGGCCCATACCGGGTTGCCTTCGCCCTTGCCCTTGTACACGACCAGGTTGCCGTCGTTCTGGAACACGAAGTGCGAGTCGGCGCCGGCCGACCAGGTGCCGGTGGACCACAGGGCGGTCCTGTTGGTGTCGTAGACAACGAAGTTCCCGTCCGACTGCATCGTCGCCGTCGCGCCCGGGTGGTTGTACGTGCCGGTGGCCCAGATCGCCGAGCCGCTTTCCCTGTTGTACAGCACGAGGTTGCCATCGCCTTGCATGGCTAGCTCGTACTTGTAGCTGTAGCTGCACCATGCCGCGGTCGACACGATGGTGTAGTCGGCCCAAAAGGCGACGCCGAGGTTGTTGTTCGCGTTGTGGGCCGTACAGGGGGGTATGGAGCCTGCGAGTGCGGGGCTGGAGGGTATGGATTCTGCGAGTGCGGGGCTGGAGCCCGCCGCGGCGGGGGTGATGTCGGACGAGCCATGGGCTTGGGCCGCCGTCGGAGCGAAGGCCGTCAGCGTGACCGCTGCGGCTGCGATCGCGGTCCCCTGGGCGAACCTGGTCGTGAACCTGGTCATTTCACCATCCTGACTATGTCCGAACGTGATGTGCACGGATGAACTAGCTTTGATCATATGGTTATTGACGACCCGCCGCCATCATTTTCATGCAAACAGCGGCGAAGGTCCTGACCGCGATCGCTGCCCCTCTGCTACCAGCCAGCGCTGAGACACCAGCCGGGCCGAGCTCTACCCAGACCAGCAGTGCCTGCTCACCGAGATCGGCCTCAGGCCAGTCGCTCACCCCGCCAAACCGCGGGCCCCGCCGGCCCTCCCCTGGATGCGCGGATCCCTGCTCGCCCACCGCTCGCCCTTTATGGATGATTTCCATGAAGTGGGCGATGATATTTCGGGTTTGGGTTCTTCTACAGGAATTCTGCGTCATATC
>NZ_JBSFJC010000409.1:0-1793 GCF_053597855.1 Kitasatospora sp. NPDC001225 | reverse complement strand
CTTCGGCGGGCTGCTGCTGCTCGGCGGACGGGCGGGCGACATCCTCGGGCGGCGGCGGGTGTTCGTCGTCGGCGTGCTGGTGTTCAGCCTGGCCTCGCTGCTCGGCGGCGTCGCGCAGTCCTCCGCCTGGCTGCTGGCGGCGCGGGCCCTGCAGGGCGTGGGCGGGGCCATCGCCTCGCCCACGGCGCTGGCGCTGATCGCCACCAACTTCAAGGAGGGCCAGGAACGCAACCGGGCCTTCGGGGTCTACTCCGCCGTCGCCGGGGCCGGTGGCGCGATCGGCCTGCTGCTCGGCGGCATGCTCACCTCCTGGCTGTCCTGGCGCTGGGTGCTCTTCGTCAATGTGCCGATCGGCATCGCGATCGCGCTACTGGCGCCGCTCTACATCAACGAGTCCGAGCGCCACCCCGGCCGCTTCGACCTGCCCGGCGCCCTCACCGCCACCGCGGGCATGGTCTCCCTGGTCTACGGCTTCATCCGCGCCTCCGACCACGGCTGGACGGACCCGGTGACGCTCACCGCCTTCGGCCTCGCCGTGGTCCTGGTCGCGGTGTTCGTGGCGAACGAGCGGCGCGCACGCCAGCCGATCATGCCCCTGCGCCTCCTACGGGACCGCAACCGCTCGGGCGCGTACGGACTGCTGCTCTGCGTGGCCGCGACGATGTTCAGCATCTTCTTCTTCATCACCCTGTTCGTCCAGGAGATCCTCGGTTTCAGCCCGCTGCGGGCCGGCTTCGCGTTCCTGCCGATCAGCGTGGCCATCGTCGGCGCCGCCCAGTTCGCCGCCCGCAACCAGCTGCGCTTCGGCCCCAAGCCCTTCCTCGTCGCCGGCTCGCTCCTGGTGCTGGGCGGGGTCGCCTGGGCGACGCAGATCGACATCGACAGCAGCTACGTCGGCGGCATCCTCGGACCGACCATGATGTTCGGCTTCGGCATGGGCTCGATCTTCGTCCCCGCCACCCTCACCGTCGTCTCCCACGTCGCCCCGCACGAGACCGGCGCCGCCACCGGCATGCTCAACACCACCCAGCAGGTCGGCGGCTCGCTCGGCCTGTCGATCCTGGTCACGGTGTACGGCACGGCCAGCCGCGCCGAGGCCCGGCAGCAGGCCGGGGCCTTCCTCCGGCAGGCCACCCCGCAACAGGCCGCCCAGTTCCGGGCCACCGGCCGGCTCCCGGAGCCCTACTCCTCGCAGGTGCTGGTGCACGGGATCGCCACCGCCTTCCAGCTGGGCCTGGTGTTCGCCGCGCTGGCGGTGGCGATCGCGGTGTTCGTCATCAAGGTCAGCCGGGTGCCGATGCCGCCCGCCGTCAGCCCTTCGGGGGGAGGTGCTTGACAGGGCGTCAGGGTGACCGGGAGAGTCTTCCCCGTAATGGTTTTCATCTTCGATAACCGTTTGCGGGTGACCCCTGCCCGCCACGGGTCGAAGCCCGACCCGTTCCCGAAACCCCGACGCACCCCCCGAAAGAGGACACCCATGTCGCTCGACGTCTCCCCCGCCCTCCTCGCCCAGGCCCAGCAGGGCAGCGTCGACGAGGCCGAGTTCCTCGACACCGTGCGCGCCTCGCTCCCGTACGCCTACCAGGTCGTCGCCGGGCTCAGCACCGAACTCGCGGCCGGTGAAGCGGAGTTCAGCACCGACAACACCACGCCCAGCGACGAGCAGCGCGCCCAGCTGCTGCGCGCCCTCGCCAGCTAGGCTCGCTGAAGTACGGCTCCGAGCTGATGCACGTCACCGGCGACCGCACCGCCGAGCACGGCCTGTCCACCATCGGCTACGACGACGAGGGCGT
>NZ_JBSFJC010000408.1:0-1800 GCF_053597855.1 Kitasatospora sp. NPDC001225 | reverse complement strand
GCGAACGACAACGGCAACCGCTCCGGCCGCACCCCCGCACCAACCACTACAGCGTCGTCACGAGCAAGCAGCTGCGTCACCCCGCCGACGCCGGCCCCACCATCGCCGAACTCCTCGCCACCCTCCTGCGCTGATGCCCAACGACGGCACGGAGAGCCGACGGCAACGCCGAGGCGGCCGGACGGCCACGGACAGGGCGTGAGCTTCTTGAGAGCGGGGCGGCGTAGCGGGCACAGATGCACAGGAGCCGGTTCTGACGGCCGGGGTGGTTGCGGTGGTTCCCGGCCTCGTCAGGCCGGCGCGTTGTCCGTCGGCGCGGTTGGGTGACTGTCCGGATCGGGGGCGGGCAGTGGCCAGTCTGGGTGGGCGAGGTGCCGGCGCAGGGCGTCGAGGCGGGCGAGGTGGTGGTCGAGGGCGGCGTTGACGGTGCTCGTGGTGGCGGCCACTCGTGCTTCGAGGCCGTGGATCCGGTCCAGGAGGTCCTGCCAGCGCCTTTCTGCGGTGGCGACAGGGTCAGGCGCGGCGTCGGCACTGTCATCGCGGATCTGGGTGGTGTGGTGGGTGAGGGCGTCGAGGCGGGTGGCGAGGTCGTCGT
Organism: Kitasatospora sp. NPDC001225; assembly: GCF_053597855.1. Lineage (NCBI taxonomy): Bacteria > Bacillati > Actinomycetota > Actinomycetes > Kitasatosporales > Streptomycetaceae > Kitasatospora > Kitasatospora sp. NPDC001225. Next base: position 1,205 of record NZ_JBSFJC010000408.1, on the reverse strand, counting down.
GGCCGGCGCCGAGGTGGGGGCGGACGGCGGCGAGGGGCTCTATCAGGTCGGCGGGGTCGGTGGCGCCGAGGGCGGCGGTCAGGGCGGCCTGGGCAGGACGGGCGCCGGGAGCGAGTGCGGCCGTGGTGATCCGCGCGGCGAGGACCCGCAGCTCGGCGGCGTGGTCGCGGGCCCAGACGGTGACCGATCGGTCGGCGGCCCGCCGGTCGCGGACGGCCTTGACCCGTTCCGCGCCGGTACCGGACCGCGAAGCGTCGGCGGTGGAGGGCTTGAGGCGCAGGTAGCGGTTCTCGGCGGCCTGGCGGCTGGCGACGCCCATCGGGTGGGCGAGGTCGGCCCAGGTGGCGCCGGCCTCCCGGGCGCTCTCCACCAGGCCGGCCTCCCAGCCGGCGAGTTGGCCGCGCAGCTCGCGCAGCAGGACGAGTGCGGCCAGGGCCTGCTCGGGGCCACCGTGCTCGTCAGGGGTGGTCGGGGGCCGGGACGCGGGGTTCTGGGCGGTGCGGACGGCGTCGTCGATGGCGGCCAGCGCCGCCGCGGCCGCCAGGAACGAGACGGGCTCGACCGGTGGGGAGGCGTCGGGGGCGGCTTTGCGGGACTTCTCGCTCATGCCGTCACTCTATAGGCGACGCGACAACTTGTCATTGGATGGATGACGCGCTAGAAAGGACTCAGGTGAAGCGCACTGGCACCCATTCGATCCATGGAGGTGTTTCGCAATGCTGCTGCGCACTGACCCGTTCCGCGAGCTGGACCGGCTGACCCAGCAGTTCCTCAACACGACCGGCACCTGGTCGCGTCCCACGCCGATGCCGTTGGACGCCTACCGGGTGGGCGACGAGTACGTGATCTGCTTCGACCTGCCGGGGGTCGACCCGGAGGCGATCGACATCGACGTCGAACGGAACATGGTGACCGTCAAGGCCGAGCGCCGCCCGCGCCAGGACGGCGAGGGCATCAAGTGGGAGCTGTCCGAGCGCCCGCTCGGCGTGTTCTCCCGCCAGGTCATGCTCTCCGACACCCTCGACCCCGCCGGGATCACCGCCGACTACGACGCCGGCGTCCTGACCCTGAAGATCCCGGTCGCCGAGAAGGCCAAGCCCCGCAAGATCGAGATCAGCCACAGCGGAAGCCGCAAGCAGATCCGGGCCTGACCCGATCCCCGATGCCGTTCCGGCCGCCCCCCGATCTCTCCCCCTCGATCGGGA
>NZ_JBSFJC010000407.1:0-1800 GCF_053597855.1 Kitasatospora sp. NPDC001225 | reverse complement strand
GGCTGGTCGAACTGCTGGGCCGGCCGGCCGCGTTGGTGGAGGGCCCGCTCGCGGGGGCGCTGCTGCTCGCGCTCGGCCTGGTGGCGCTGGACCGGGGCGGCCGGGAGGGCGATCCCGAGCGGACCCGGACGGGCGTACGGCTGGTCGTGCTGGCCGAGCGGTTCCGCTGCCTGCGCACCTTCCAACCGACCATGGGCTCGGCGGCGGCCCGGGCGGACGCGGAGCGGGCCGACCTGGCGGAGTACCGCCGGGCGGTGGCCGCGTACGCGGCGCCTGACCGGTCCACCCTGGCGGCCGAGGCGCGCCGGCTGGTGGGCGGCTGAGCGCAGAACCCAGAACGGGCCCCGGCATGCCGCCGCCCGCTCAGAGCCGCACCGGCAGCCGCAGCAGGTGGAAGCCGTCGGCCGGCCAGTGGCCGAACTCCAGCCCGTCCCGCGCGACCCCGAGCGCTGCCTCCGGCCGCCGGATCAGCACCTGGTCCAGCACCACCGAGGTGACCAGCCGGCCGAGGGCCGCGCCCAGGCAGTAGTGCGCGCCGTGGCCGAACGCCAGGTGGCCGTCGCCGCGCCCGAACTCCCGGGCGATGTCGAGGCGTTCGGGCGCCTCGCCGTACTCCCGCGGGTCGTGGTCGGCGGCCAGCAGGGCGACGGTGACCGGGTCGCCGGTGCGCAGCGCCGTCCCGGCGAAGGTGAAGTCCTCGGCGGCGTACAGGGTGGCGCCGATCCGCACCAGGGTGATGTATCACAGCAGTTCGGGCACGGCCCGCTCCAGCAGCTGCGGCTCGGCGCGCAGCCGGGCCAGCTGGTCGGGGTGGTCGAACAGGGCGAGCAGGCCGTGGGCGAGGAACAGCGCGGGCGGGGTGATGCCGGTGTTGATCAGCAGGAAGACGGCCGCGACCAGGTCGTCCTCGTCCAGCGGCTGCTCGCCCTCGCGGGTGTCGTGGGCCAGGGTGGAGATGAGGTCCCCGGTGGGTTCGGCGCGGCGGCGCGCGATCAGCTCCTTGACGTGGTCGACGATGCCGACCAGGCCCTCGACCGTGCGGCTGCCGTCGCCGTACGCGAAGTCGCGGATCCAGCCGCAGACCCGGGGCCGGTCGGCCTCCTCGACGCCGACCAGCTCGCAGATCACCTGGGTGGTCAGCGGGTAGGCGAACTCGCCCAGCAGGTCGGCCGGTTCGTCCCGGGCGGCGAGGTCGGCCAGCAGCTCGGCGGCGGTGCGCTCGACGAAGCCGCGCAGGGCGGCGATCCGGCGGGCGGTGAAGGCGCGGGTCAGGGGCGCGCGGCGGCGGGCGTGCTCCTCGCCGTCGAACAGTGCCAGGTGGCCGGAGAGGTAGCCGGCGTACTCGGCGGGGAAGCTGTCGAAGGCGGCGGCCAGCAGCTCGTCCTGCGGGTCGGATCCGGCGTCGGCCGGAGCGGCGAGCCCCGCCCGGTCCCGGACCAGCCGGGGCTCGGTGAGCGCGGCCTTGACGTCGGCGTAGCGGGTGACCAGTCGGACCGGGGTGTCCAGGCCGGGCAGGACGACCCGGGGCAGCCCGGTCTGCTCGCGGAAGCGGGGGTAGGCGCCGACGGGGTTCTCGACGTCCTCGGGGGTGAGCCGGACGGGGGTGGTGGTCATGGCGGGTCTCTCCTTCGTCACACGGCTGTGCGGCTTTCGATGCCCCGGAGCTTGCCGGGGCCCGCCTTCAGTGCGGTTTCACCGTGGTTTCAGTCGTCCGGGCGGTGGCGCGGACGGTATAATTGAACGCGTTCAGAAGCTTGGGCTAGGCTGGGCTCCCAGGAACCGGGGGCAGGAGGGGGAAGC
>NZ_JBSFJC010000406.1:0-1873 GCF_053597855.1 Kitasatospora sp. NPDC001225 | reverse complement strand
GGCGACCGCGTCGTGGACGGTGCGCAGGTGGGTGGTGAGGCGTTCGGGGTCTTCCCGGGGCAGCGACTTGGCCCGCAGGTCGGTGAGGGCGCGGACGGTGTCGCGGACGGGTGAAGATCTCGTCTGCGCCGGTGATCTGCCGCAGGCGCCGGGTCTGAGGGAACGAAGCGGCCACCACCGGGGCGGTTGCGGCGGCGTACACGGTGAAGCGCACTGGGAGCAGAGCGTCAGGACGAGTGGAGTCGCGCGACAGGAGACGGGGCAAGTCGACGATCACACAGGGCATGCCCTCCTTGACCGAGCGCGCCAAGGCGTCCTCCAACCCGCCGCGCTGATCATGGTCGGCCTTGCCGTCCAGGCGGGCGCTGCCGGCTCTCCCGGGCAGGTCTGCGGTCGTGGTCCGCGGGGCCCGACAGGCGCACGCCCTCAGCGGACGGTAGTGGGGGGACATGACCGGCCTCCTCGCGCGAGGGAAGCTGTCCGCTTGTGATCCTGCCCCGCCGCGCTCGGAATCCACCGTCCGGGGCCGCCTGAGTCGCCCGCCCGACCGGCCTCGACGACACCCTTGAGGCACCACGCCAATCGGGGTAACCCCCCACCCCGCATCCTCGCTGCCCAGAGGCCTCCCGCCCCGCCTGTCCGCGGGCAACGCCGTGGGCGACGGCGACGGGCTGACGGCGATCGCCGCCTGCGGAGGGCACCGTGTAGCGTGTTGCCGCGCCCGCGACCCACCGGGGACGGTATCCATCCAGCACAGGCTGGATGCGATCGTCCGGGCGATGCTGGAGCAGCGTGAAGGCAAGCGCGGTCAGGCTTACGAGGATCTGAAGGCAGCCATCGGGATGGAGGAGCGGCTGTAGGACCCTGGGAGGATTCAGGTCTGGGCGGCGATCGCGACGCACAGCACCGCGACGCCGAGGGCGAGCCAGACGAGGTAGTCGCCGAGGTGTCCGGAATGCAGGCGGCGCAGCGCCCGTACGGCTCGGGCAGCCGCGTGCCGGTCGGCGGCGGACCGATGGAGGGCGGCCGTGGCCAGGGCCAGGGCGACGGCTGCGGACAGCAGGCCCAGCAGCACCCCGGTCACGGTCCAGTCCGCGGCCGGCACGGGTCCGGGCGGCGTGTTGGCCTGGGTGAGGACGACGGCGCTGTAGCCGTCGGGGTCGGTGAAGACGGCCGCGCCACGGGCGAGGGCGGCGGGGATGGCGGGTAGGGAACCGACGAGGACGGCGAGGCCGATCAGACCGGCCGGGACGATCGTCATGGTTCGCGGCAAGGCGCGCTGCGGGGAGCGGATTTCGGGTTCCTCGCCCTCGCCGGTGGTCTCGTCCCCGTCCGGTCGGCTCTGTGGGGCCGGGCCGGCGCCGAAGAAGATCCGCAGGGCCGCGCGGAGAGCGGCCGCGCCGGTGGCGGCGGAGGCCGCGACGAACACGGCGGGCAGCCACGGCTGCCAGTGGCCGGCGGCCTCCTCGCTCAGGGCCTTGCCAAGGCCGGTACCGAACGGCGGCATGCCGGCCAGGGCCAGGGCGCCGACCACGAACAGCACGCCGACGGTGCGCAGGTCGCGTGCCTTGCCGTGCAGCCCGTGTTCATCGACGGAGCCGTACCGGTCCAGCAGTACACCGGTGAGGGCGAACAGCGCGGCCTTCACCAGGCCGTGCGCGGCGACGTACACCGCGGTGCCGGTGGCGCCGTCGGGGGTGAGCAGGGCGACGGCGATGAGGAACAGGCCGACGTGGCTGATGGTGGAGAACGCGAGCAGGCGCTTGAGGTGGCGCTGCTGCCAGCACATCAGGGCGCCGAGGAGTGCGGTCAGCAGACCGATCGCGGTGAAGGTGGTGCGGAAGGCCTGGGGGTGGATGCCGCCCGGGCCGGA
>NZ_JBSFJC010000405.1:0-1881 GCF_053597855.1 Kitasatospora sp. NPDC001225 | reverse complement strand
GACGCCGAGGCTCTGCGCTGGGCCGAGGCCGCCGGCCTCTGCGACACCCCGGCGGAGCTGCGCAACCTCGCACGCATCCGCCCCGGGCTGCTGGCGGCGTGGTGCCATCCACGGGCCGACCGGCCGGACAGCGTGCTGGTGGCGATGTGGATGGCCTGGCTGTTCCTCCTCGACGACCGGATCGACGAGGGCGAACTGGGGCGAGACGCCGACCTCCTGGAGGGGTACCTGCGGGAGCCGCTCGGCATCGTCTCGTGCGGTTCCGAGCCCACCTCGCCCGTGGGACGGGCCCTCGCGGAGATCGTCGGGCGGGCCTCGGACGGCATGCCCGCCCCCTGGATCCTGCGGTTCCGCCGCCACGTGGCCGACTACCTGTCCGCCTGTGTCTGGCAGGCCGCCCACCGGCAGGCCTCCCACGTCCCGCGCCTGGACGGGTTCCCCGCCTGGCGCCGGGCCTTCGGGGCGATCATGCCCTCGTTCGACCTGGTCGAGCGGACGGACGGCTGTGTCCTGCCCTCGTCCCTGTACTACTCCCGTCCGTTCCAGGAACTCCTCGTCGCGGCGGCGGACCTGGTGTGCTGGACCAACGACCTGATGACCGTGGACAAGGAGGCCGCCCAGGGCGACCCCCACAACCTGGTACTCGTCACCGCCCACCACGGCGGCACGGACCGGCACGCCGCCGCCCTCCTCGTGACGGACACCTTCGAGGAACGCCTGCACGCCCACGCGCGGGCCCGCCGGGAACTGTCCGACCTCACCCGCGCGCTGGCCGTGCCGCCCGGCCCGCGGCGGCAGGCCGACCACTGCGCCGAGGCGCTCCTCGGCTGGGCCCGGGGCCACCTGGAGTGGGGCCTGGGCACGCCCCGGTACCGGTCCGGAACGATCACGACGGGAGAGGATCCCCATGCCGACACCCACTGACACCTCCACGGACGACGCCTCCGGTGACCCCACCGGCAGTCGTCCGCCCCGGGCCCCGGGCGCCCTCCCGCTCCTCGGGCACGCGCTCCGCCTGGCCAGGGCGCCGCTGGCCTTCCTGGACGCCCAGCGCCGGTACGGGGACGTGGTCGAGTTCCGCATCGGCCCGCGGCCCGCCTACCTCCTCAACCACCCCGACCTGGTGATGGCCCTGCTGACCGGGCCCGGAGGGCGGTTCGACCGCGGCGAGATCTTCACCAAGGCCCGCCCCCTGTTCGGCGCCGGCGTCGCCGTGGCCGACGGCGCCCACCACCGGGACCGTCGCCGCATCGTCCAGCCCCTCCTGAGCGCCGCCCGTCTGCCCGGATACCTGGACACCATGGCCGAGTTGGCCACCGCCCGCGCCGCCTCCTGGCACCACGGCCAACGGCTCGACCTCAACGCCGAGATGGCGGGACTGACCATCGACGTGGTGGCCGCGACCCTCTTCGGCCGTCCGCTGCCCGCCGGCTTCGCCGCCGTCGTCCACCGGGCCCTGCCCGTCGTCGTCGCCGGGGTGGGCCGCAGGGCCTACGGGCCCGCCGCCGCGCTCCTCGACCGGCTGCCCGGCCGCGAGCGGGAGCGCTACCGCACCGCCCTGGACGACATCCACGGCGTCGTGGACGCCCTCATCGACGCGGACCCGCACAACGCCGGCCTGACGCGGCTGTCGGCCGGCGCCGACCGGCGGCAGCTCCACGACGACGTGACCTCCCTGCTGATCGGCGGCTCCCACACCAGCGGCGCGGCCGCCGCCTGGCTGTTCATCCTGCTCTCGCGCCACCCGGAACTGCGCCGCCGGGTCCGCGAGGAGGTGGGGGGGGGGGGGGGGGCGCGCCCCCGGCCCGCCCGCGCCCCCCCCCCCCCGCCGGCCCGCCCCCCCCCCCCCCCACTCAGACACACCCCCCACCCATCTTAACG
>NZ_JBSFJC010000404.1:0-1890 GCF_053597855.1 Kitasatospora sp. NPDC001225 | reverse complement strand
ATGCCGATGATCCGGGGCAATGCCCCGTCCTGTTCCGCGAGCGGTGGCACGTCCTTCTCTGACAAGGTCAGCGCCATGTCGCCCCCCTTTCTGGAGCAGGATCGTGCCCAGCCCGGACACCACGAACAGCAGCGCCGTCGCCACCGTCCCGCCGGTGCCGCCGCCGCCCAGCCGGCGGACCTCCAGCGGCAGCGCCAGGTACACCTGGAAGGACAGCACGTACGAGCCGGTCATCGCGCCCGCGAAGAGCAGGAACGGCCGGTTGGCCAGTACCCCGCGCCACTGCGCGAGGACACCCGTACGCTCGTGCCCCTCGTCCGGCCCGGAGCCCCGGCGGGCCGGCAGCGACCGGATCTGCACCGCGCTGAGCACCGCGAACACCCCGGCCGCGACCAGGCAGGTGGTGCGGAAGTCCACGGCCGTCAGCGCCATGCCCACCAGCGGGCCGAGCAGGACGCCCGCCTGGTAGAAGACGTTGAACAGCGCGAACGCGGCCACCCGCCGCTCCTCGCCCGCGTCCCGTGCCAGGTACGCCCGCACGGCCGGGTTGAACAGCGCCCCGGCCAGGCCGGTGGCCGCCGAGGCCGCCACCAGGGCGGGCAGCGAGGAGGAGAGGCCGAGCGCGGCGAAGCCGGCGGTGCGCAGCAGGCAGCCCGCCACGATCAGCGGCTTGTAACCGAACCGGTCGGCCAGCGTGCCGCCGACCAGGAACATGCCCTGCTGGGTGAAGTTGCGCACCCCGAGCACCAGCCCGACCGTCCAGCCGGCCAGGCCCAGGCCGCCGGACAGGTGCGCGGCCAGGTAGGGCATCAGCATGTAGAAGCCCAGGTTGATGGTGAACTGGTTGACCATCAGCAGCCGGACGCTGCGCTCGTGGCCCCGGAACTGGGCGGTCAGCCCCCTCACGCGGCACCGCCGGGGGCGCCCGGGAGGGTCAGCGGGTCGACCACCTCGGCGCAGCGGGTCCAGCGGGTGACCTCCCGCTCGTCCGGCCGGGCGAGCTCGTCCGGGCCGTCCGCCGGCGGGTGGTCCAGCAGGTCGTGCGCGGCGCCGTACTCGTCGTCGTAGACGGTGCCGAGGTAGCGCTGCGGCCCGTCCGGGAAGATCGCGGCGATCCGGGTGCCGGCGGGCCGGGTGCGGGCCAGCCAGCCGGCCACCAGGGCGACCGCGCCGACGCTCCAGCCGCCGGTGGCGTAGTGCGAGGCGGCCAGCCGGCGGCAGGTCCAGACGGCCTCGGCCGGGGCGACCCAGTGGACCTCGTCGAAGGCCTGGTAGGCGACGTTGCGCGGGTAGATGCTGGAGCCCAGGCCGCGCATCAGCCGGGTCCGGGCGGGCTGCCCGAAGATCGTGGAGCCGACGGTGTCCACCCCGACCACCCGCAGCCCCGGGTAGAGCTGGCGCAGGCGCGCGAGGTGCCGGCCGAGTGCCCGCCGGTGCCGACGCTGCACACCAGCACGTCCAGGTGGCCCAGTTGGGCGGCGAGCTCCAGCGCCAGCGGGGTGTAGGCGGTGGTGTTGTCGGGGTTGTTGTACTGGTCGGGGCACCACGATCCCGGGTGGCGGGCCAGCAGTTCGGCCACCCGGTCGCGCCGGGCCTGCTGCCAGCCGCCCCGCGGGTGCGCACTGGCGACCGCCTCCACCTCGGCGCCGTACGCGGTGAGCAGCCTGGTCATGGTCGGCTCCAGCCCCGGGTCGGTGACCAGCGTGACCGGGTGCCGGTACACCATGCCGGCCAGTGCGAGGCCCAGTCCCAGCGTGCCGCTGGTGGACTCCACGATCCGGCCGCCCGGGCGCAACTCGCCCCGGGCCCGGGCCCGTTGGACCATGTGCAGGGCCTCAGTTCGGATTGGGGTCTGCAACTCGACCCCATGAAGTTGGAGTTGCTAGTAAT
>NZ_JBSFJC010000403.1:0-1894 GCF_053597855.1 Kitasatospora sp. NPDC001225 | reverse complement strand
GCCCGACGATCGGTGGGGTGCCGCGCTACGCGACGGAGGACCTCACGCTGGCCGGCACCCTGGTCCGCCGGGGCCGACGTGGCCGGTCAGCCGTTGCGGGTGTCCCCTCGGCGGCACCACGTCGTGCTCACGGGGAGGGCTTCCCCCTGGCAGCCTCCCGGCGAGCGATAGTCTCGATCACATCGGAGACGGTGTCCAGGGCTTCGGGCGAGAGTTCCACCGCCCGCAGCGCCATGTTCCGTACGCCGGCGTCCCGCAGCGCCTCCAGCAGGGCGAGTTCGGCGACGATCTCCTCGGAGCGGTCGTCGAAGAAGTAGGCGGGGGAGACGTGGAAGAACCCGGCCAGCGCCTCCAGGTGGCGCTTGGTCGGGTTGTCGCGCTTGCCGGTGCGCAGCTGCCACAGGTAGGTGGCCGAGAAGGTCTCGCCGGTGGCCTCGCGACAGGCGCGCGCCACGTCCTCGTTGCTGTACTGCTCCCGGTTGGGGCGCCGGACCGTGCGAAACAGTGTCTCGATCTTCTCGGCGAGTGTGCTCGCCCCGGGTTCCGCCATCTCCGCCTCCTGCGCCGCCACTGCCGGTCCCGGCGGCACTGGAACGCGGGGCCGGCCACCGGGTAACCATCGTAGCTTCGGGCGTCGCCCCGGCGTCGGGCGGTGCCGTCCCCGGGGGACGAACGCGGGTCCGGCCCTCGGGGGAGGGCCGGACCCGACGCCCGGTGCGGAATGGTGCGAGGTGGTTCGCGGGTCAGCAGCAGCCGTAGCTGAAGCTGCCGCAGGTGCCGCACCCGGTCTGGTTGGTGGTGCAGATGTCGTAGACGGTGATCTGCTCCTCGCCGCCGCTGAGGGCGGTGAGGTCGGGCTCGCCCAGCGGGTGGCCGGGCGTGGTGCGGGCCGTCTCGGGGTCCTTCCAGGACCGGACGATGTCCTCGTTGCTCATGGTTCGACTCCTTCCGCTCCGGGGCGGGGGGGTACGGGCCGTCAGCAGTGGGTGCCGGTGGCCCAGGTGGGGCAGCAGCCGCCGGTGCCGAGGGCCTCGCTGCCGCCCTCCTCGTCGGACAGGCCGCCGACGAACAGGCCGAGGTCGACCTCGCCGGACGGGTGGGCGGGGGCGACGGCGCGGGCCGCGTCCTCAGGGTCCTTCCACGCACGGGCGGTGCTGTTGTCGCTCATGGCGTTCCTGCCTCTCGGTGATGGTTCCTCGACCGGACGGCCGGGCGGCCGACCGGGGTTCGTGGGGACGGGCGTCGAGCGGCCCGTCGGAAAGGTGGTCCGTCGGTCGGTGGCCCGTCGGCTTCAGCGGCTCGCGGCGGGGCGCACGTCGGTGTCGGCCGCGCCGAACAGCAGGCGGTACGCGCCCTCCTGCTCGATCAGCTCGTCGTGGCGGCCGCGTTGGACGATCCGGCCGTGTTCGAGGACGAGGATCTGGTCGGCGTTGCGCACGGCGTTCAGCCGGTGGGAGACGACGATCCGGGTGACGGCCAGCTCCGCGAGCGCGCCGTCGACATGGCGTTCGGTCTGCGGGTCGAGGTGGCTGGTCGCCTCGTCGAGCAGCAGCAGCCGCGGCCGGTGCACCAGGGCCCGGGCCAGGGCGACCCGTTGGCGCTGGCCGGCCGAGAGCGCCGAGCCGCTCTCGCCGACGGGCGTGTCGTACCCCATCGGCAGGGCCAGCACGTCCTCGTGCAGCCCGGCGATCCGCGCGGCCCGGATCACCTCGGCGTCCTCGGCGTCGGGCCGCCCGAGGGTCAGGTTGTCCCGGATGCTGCCGCCGAACAGGCTCAGCTCCTGGAGGACGGCGCCGCAGTGGGCGCGCAGGTCGGCGAGGTCGAGCTGTTCGGCGGCCTGGACGTCGCCGTCAACAACGCCGGGGTGTTCGGCGCCGCCGGTCCGGTCGCCGAC
>NZ_JBSFJC010000402.1:0-1910 GCF_053597855.1 Kitasatospora sp. NPDC001225 | reverse complement strand
AGGTCGAGGTCGTCGCCGCGGGGCACCAGCGGTCCCAGGCAGCGGTCCCAGAGCCGGCGCCGCTGCGCCTCGTCCGGGAGCGGGAACTCCGCGATGACGTCCAGCCGACGGGTGAACGCCTCGTCGAGGTTGGCCCGCAGGTTGGACGTCAGCACCGCGATGCCGTCGAAGGACTCCATCCGCTGGAGCAGGTAGGCCGTCTCCACGTTGGCGTGGCGGTCGCGGGCGTCCTTGACCTCCGAGCGCTTGCCGAACAGCGCGTCGGCCTCGTCGAACAGCAGGACGCCGTTGACCTGGGCGGCCTCGGTGAAGATGCGTTCCAGGTTCTTCTCGGTCTCGCCGATGTACTTGTCCACCACGGTGGCGAGGTCCACCACGTACAGCTCCATGCCGAGTTCGGCGGCGACCACCTCGGCGGACATCGTCTTGCCGGTGCCGGATTCCCCGGCGAACAGGGCGACCACCCCGTTGCCCCGGCCGCCGCCCGGGCGCATCCGCCAGCTCCCGAGCACCTGGTCGCGGTGCCGGGCCCGCAGCACGAGTTCGCGCAGCCGGCCCGCGGTGGGGGCGGGCAGCACCAGGTCGGACCAGCCGACCGCGGGTTCGATCCGGCGGGCGAGCCGGGCCAGGCCCGCGCCGTTCTGCGCCCGCACGGCCGTCCGCAGGTCCTCGGCCCGCACCTCGCGGCGTTCGGCGGCCGCCGTCCGGGCCGCCACCGAGGCCGCGCGCGCCACCTGCTCCTGGTCCAGGCGGTACGCGGCGACGGCCTCGGCCAGCTCCCCGCTCAGCTCGCCGCCCGGCTGCCCGCCCAGCGCCTGGGCCCACTGCCCGGCGCGGTCGCGCTCCTCCGGCGGCGGGACGGTGACCACCACGGGGCTCCGCGCCGCCCAGGCCGGGTCCCAGACCTGGGGGCCGTGCACGACCAGCGGGACGCCGTCGAGTTCCGCGCACAGCTCGCGCAACAGCGCGGCCCGCTCGGGCCGTTCGGGTTCGAGCCGGTCCAGCGGTCCGAGCACCACGCCGCCCCCGCCCAGCCGCGCCTCGCGGGCGAGCACCCGGACGGTGCCCTCCGGCCGGCGGGCGGCGAGCGCGGCGGCGTCGACCACCAGCGGCGGCGGGCCGTCGGCCGCGAGGGCGGCCACCGCGAGCGGGCCGGCGTGCCCGCCCCGGTCCAGCAGGTGCACCAGTCCGCCGTCGGCGGCCAGCGCGCGCAGCCGCTCGTCCGGCCGTTGGAGGCGGGGCCCGGGACCGGCGCGGTGGGCGAGTCCGGCGAGCGCGCCGTCCGGCTCGTCGTCGCCGAGCAGGTGGGCCGTCACCCGGTCCGGGACGCGCAGGGTGCGGGAGAGCAACGGGCGGTCCGGTTCGGTGATCTCCAGCAGGCCGCCGGCGACCAGCGGGGACCGGGCGGAGAACCGGAAGCGGCCGGCGCCGGCCCCGGGCAGTCCGCACAGGTCGAGGGCCAGGCCGATGGTCGCCCGGCGGCGGGTCAGGTCGTCGTTGAGGTAGCCGTAGAGCTGCTCGAAGCGGGAGTCGAGGTCGGGGGCGAGCGCCACCAGCAGCAGGTCGAGGTCCACCGGGAGCAGGCCGAAGGCGGCGGTGAGCCGCCCGAGCCGGGAGCCGGGCGGCGGCGCGGGCCCGTCGCCAGGATGCGCTCCACCGCGTCCGGGCCGAGGTACTGGCCGCGGTACGGGTCGTCCGGGTCGGGGTCGTCGGCGCGGCGTTCGCGCACCGCGGCGCGGACCCGCTGCTCGACCCGGTGCAGCCGCTCCCAGAGGGGGTCGTGGCCGGGCGGCGCACCGTCGACCGCCTCGTCCAGGTCGACACCTTCGCCGCCCAGCTGCTGGACAACGGCGGGGACGCCGAGCTGCTGGGCGAGCTGGTCGCCGACCTTCCGGTGAACGGCGATCCGG
>NZ_JBSFJC010000401.1:0-1933 GCF_053597855.1 Kitasatospora sp. NPDC001225 | reverse complement strand
GACGGGGCGAGCCGCCGCCGGGCCGCCAGGCCAGGACGGCGGCGAGCAGGTACAGCATCGAGGACCCGTACATCACGCGCGCGCCGACGCTGTGCAGCGTCTCGCCGTAGGAGGTGGAGAGCAGCAGCCCGGCCGTGACCGCCTGGAAGAGGACCGCCACGGTCTGGAGCGCCACGGAGGCCCGGAGGAAGGTGTGGGCGCGCAGCCCCGCCGCCGTGCCCGTGCTGCCCGTGCTGCCCGTGGCCGCCTTCACCGTCGTCCCGATGGCCATGACGCGCTCCCCTCTTCTGCCTCGCGGCAGCCGATCGATAGTGTCCCGCTCATCCGACGACACAGGTCGACGAAGTGTGAGGCGAGGGTCCATGACGGACGAGCAGACCCGGGGAGCGGCCCCGACCGCGGACATCCCCTCCGTACCGGATCCGGGCGTGGTCGTCGGCGAGCGGCGGCAGCTGATCAACCTGGCCTACCGGCTGCTCGGTTCGCTGGCCGAGGCCGAGGACGCGGTGCAGGAGACGTACGCCCGGTGGTACGCGCTGTCCCGGGAGCAGCAGGAGGCCATCGCCTCGCCGGGTGCCTGGCTGTCCACGGTGGCCGGCCGAGTCTGCCTGGACCAGCTCGGGTCGGCGCGGGCCCGGCGGGAGCGCTACGTCGGCGAGTGGCTGCCCGAGCCGCTGCCCGACCGCGGCGAGTGGATCGGCGGGCCGGCCGATCCCGCGGACTGGGTCACCCTGGACGAGTCGGTGACCATGGCCTTCCTGGTCGTCCTGGAGGCGGTGACCCCGGCGGAGCGGGTGGCGTTCATCCTGCACGACGTCTTCCGCTACCCCTTCCCCGAGGTGGCCGGGATCGTCGGCCGCACCCCGGCGGCCTGCCGCCAGCTGGCCTCCTCCGCCCGCCGCCGGATCAGGGCCGCCCGGGCCCCGGCGACCCCGACGGGCACGCAGGCCGGGTTGGTACGGGACTTCAAGCGGGCCTGGGAGGCCCGGGACATCGCGGCCCTGGTCGGCCTGCTCGCCCCCGACGCCACGATGACCGCCGACGGCGGCGACCTGGCCGGCGCCGCCCTGCGCCCGGTTGTGGGCGGCGAGCGGATCGCCCGGTACCTGGTCCACTTCGCCGACCGCGCCCCCGGGCTCACCCTCCTCGAACGGACCGTCAACGGCCGCCCCGGCCTGGTCGCCCGGCTCGGCGGCCGCACCGCGACGGTGGCGGCCTTCGACCTGGCCGACGGCCGGATCACCCGCGTCTGGGCGGTCCGCAACCCGGAGAAGCTGCGCCCGTGGACCGCGTACGAGCCGGGCCTTGACCCGGAGCGCGAACCGCACGGCCGCTGAGTGGTCCTACAGCTCCACGTTTCGTCGCGGGTCACCCCTTCGGGTGGTCGGGCGAGGCCGGGTCGAGCGAGGACAGGAAGTCCCGCATGCCGTCGAGGTAGCCGGGGGTGAACAGCGAGCGCGGTGCGGCGACGGCGAGGAAGGTGCTGCGCAGCTCGGAGTCCTCGACGTCCTTGGGCACCATGTTGTGGGTCGAGTCCGGGAAGCGCAGGACGTGGAGCAGGCCCGGGGTGGTGACCAGGCGGCGGTAGGCGGCCTCGGTGTCGTCGCTGTCGACGTTGACGTCCCGGCCGCCGAGGACGAGCTGCACCGGCACCCGGAGGGCGGCGAGGTCCTCGGTGGCGTCGGCGAGGTGGTTGCGTTTGTTGAACGCCCAGCGCTCGGGGGTCAGCCCGTCGACGTCGCCGCCGGCGGCCCGGTACTCCTCGAAGGTCGAACCGGCCCGCAGGGCGGCCAGGTTGCGGTCGCTGCGGGCGACGGCGGCCGCGGTCTCCGCGGGCGAGGCGTGCCGTTCCCCCAGCTCCGCGAGCAGGTTGTAGCGGCCCTGCTGGAGCCAGTTGACGGCGGTGCCGACGGCGATCACGAACCTGACGTCC
>NZ_JBSFJC010000400.1:0-1938 GCF_053597855.1 Kitasatospora sp. NPDC001225 | reverse complement strand
GATTCGCGGTTGTTGACGGTGCCGTCGCCGAAGCTGTTGCTGGTGTTGGCGAACAGCGAGCCGGTGCCGTCGGTGCCGTTGTTGAGGTCGCTGGTCCAGCTCGGCGCTCGACGGCCGACTTCCTCGCCGAGCACGCCCGCACCGACGTCCTGGTGCGCTGCGCCCGTCCGGCGGAACTGGCCCGGCTGCTGCGCGCGGCCGGGGCGGCCTCCGTCGGCGAGGAGCCCGCCGGAGCGCTGGCCGTCGTCGGCCTGGAGCCGTCCGCCATCGGCGAACTGGCCGCCGGGCACGGTATCGGTGTCCACGAACTCACCGTCCGGCAGGCCTCGTTGGAGCAGGCCTTCATGGACGCCGTCGGCGGCGCGGTCGACTACCGGGCCACCTCCACGTCTTCCGTCACGACTCCCGCCACGTCTTCCGTCACGACTCCCGGAAAGAGGACCGCATGAGCACCGCACCGACCACCCGGGGCGCCCTGGCCGGGGAGTGGGTCAAGCTGCGCAGCGTCCGCGCGACCCCGCTCGCCGCGGCCGTGGCCCTGGCCGCCGCGCTGTTCATCGGCCTGATCGACTACGCGAGCGCGGCCGACAACTGGGCCTCCTGGAGCGCCGAGCAACGCGAGCGCTTCGATCCGGTCCGCTACGGCTTCTCCGGCGGCTTCTACGTCGCCGTGCTGGCCGTCGGCACCCTGGGCACGCTGGCCGCCTCCAGCGAGTACACCACCGGCCAGATCCGCACGACCCTCGCGGCCGTGCCCCGGCGCGGCCAGGTGCTCGTCGCCAAAGCCCTGGTGGTCGGCGGGGTTTCGGCGCTGCTCGGGCAGCTGCTCGCCTTCCTGACCTTCCTGCTCGGCCGGCGCGCCCTGAGCGGCCAGCACCTCGCCGTCCCGCTCGGCGCGCCCGGCGTGGCGCGCGCCGTGATCGGCTGCGGCCTGTTCCTGTCCGCCTTCGCCCTGCTCGGCCTCGCGCTCGGCTTCGTCCTGCGCCACACGGCGGGTGCGGTCGCCGCCCTGTTCGGCCTGTTCTTCCTCTCCCCGATGCTGCTGGCACCGCTCGGCGACGGGGTGTCACGGTTCGGCCTGCAGAGCGTCTTCGAAGGCCTCGGCACCACGGTCGCGTCGGCGGGCGCCGACCGCCTCGGCCCGGTCGGCTGCTTCGCCGCCCTGGCCGGCTACCTCGCCGTCGCCTTCACCCTGGCCGCCCTCGGCCTGTCCCGCCGGGACGCCTGACGCCGGGGCCGGTACGGAGCGGGGGATCCGCCCGTACGCTGAACCCCGTCGTACGGTCGACAGCCCCACCTGGACGGGCCGCCGCCCCGCCGGGCCGCCACCGAACCGGATCAGCAGGAGGCGACGTGAAAGCGTTCCACCCGACCTTCGGACAGCGGCCCTGGCCGGACGGCCTGCGCGCCCTCCAGGTGTACGCCCTGCCCGACCTGCCGGCGGGCTCGGCCCTGCACACGCTCCTCGCCGGCCTGCGTACGGCCCTGGCCGGCTTCCCCGTCCTGCCGGTGCCGGACGAGCGGACGCACATCACCCTCGACATGCTCACCTCCGCCCCGGCGGACGCCGTCACCGACGCCGAACGCCGCGACCTCGCCGACCGGCTGCGGGCCGCGGTGGCAGGGAGCGGGCCGATCGCCCTCCAGGCCGGCTCGCCGCTCGCCCACCGCACCGGCGTCCGCCTCGACCTCCACCCCGACGGCGAACTCGCCGCCCTCCAGCACCGCGTCCGCGGCGCCGTCCACCGGGTCTTCGGCCCCGACTCCACCGCGTACCCGCTCGGCGTGCTCCACACCACCGCCGCCTACGCGGCCGCCGACACCGACAGCGACGAGCTGGCGCAGGCCATCCACCGGGTCCGGCCCGGCCACGCCCCGTTCACCGTGAACCGGATCATCGTCAACGAGGTGTTCTGGCGGCGCGTCCCGGTGCCCGGT
>NZ_JBSFJC010000399.1:0-1951 GCF_053597855.1 Kitasatospora sp. NPDC001225 | reverse complement strand
TTGGTCTCGGAGGCCTCCTCGACCAGCTGCACGATCCGGGCGATCACCGTGTCGGAGGCGTCCCGCTCGACCCGCAGCCGCAGCGCCCCGGTGCCGTTGAGGGTGCCGGCGAACACCTCGTCACCGGGCTGCTTGGCGACCGGCAGCGGCTCGCCGGTGATGGTGGCCTGGTCGACCTCGCTCGCGCCGTCGAGCACCCGCCCGTCGGCACCGATCCGCTCGCCGGGCCGGACCAGCACGGTGTCCCCGACGGCCAGCCGCTCGGTGGGCACGGTCTCCTCGCCGCCGTCGGGCAGCAGCCGGGTCGCGGTGGCCGGGGCGAGGTCGAGCAGTCCGCGCACCGAGTCGGCGGTACGGGCGGTGGCCAGCGCCTCCAGGGCGCCGGAGGTGGCGAAGATGACGATCAGCAGCGCGCCGTCCATGACCTGCCCGACGGCGGCGGCGCCGAGCGCGGCCACGATCATCAGCAGGTCGACGTCGAGGGTCTTCTCCCGCAGCGCCTGGAGCCCGGCCCAGCCGGGTTCCCAGCCGCCGGTGGCGTAGGCGAGGGCGTACAGCGGGCCCCAGGTCCAGGCGGGGGCACCGGTCAGCTGGAGCGGCAGCGCGACCAGGAAGAGCACCGTCGCGGCGGCGGCCCAGCGGGCCTCGGGCAGCGACAGCACCCGGGTGCGCCGCCGGGGCGCGGTGTCCGGACGCGGCGCGCCCGGGGACGCGGGGCGCTCGGTCAGGGTGGTGGAGGACATGGCGGACGGGACCCTTCGGGGCAGGCCTGGGCAGGGCGGGGCCGGTGACTCACTCACGATACATGAACATATGAAGGCCCCTTCATCTATCAGTTGTAGTATTGCCCGCATGGGTCATGGAGCCACCCCCGCCACCGCCGTCCCGCACACGCGCCTGGACGCCACCAGCGCTGCCCGGGTGGCCACCACCCTGCAAGCCCTGGCCACACCCTCCCGGCTGCTGATCCTCTCCCGGCTGCGCGAGGGCCCCTGCGCCGCCACCGAGCTCGCCGCCGAGGTCGGCCTGGAGCAGTCCGCCTGCTCCCACCAGCTGCGCCTGCTGCGCAACCTCGGCCTGGTCATCGGCCGGCGCAACGGCCGCCAGGTCGTCTACGCGCTCTACGACAACCACGTCGCCGCACTGCTCGACCAGGCCGTCTACCACATCGAGCACCTGCGCCTGGGACTCAGCGACGCCGACGACCCCCAGGACCCGGACGAGCCGGTCGGCACCGCCACCCGCTGAGCACCACGGGCCCGCCCGCGTCGTCCGCTCGCAGCCGTCCCCGGCCGCCCCCAACCGTTCTCAGCCGGACGCGTCGGGAACCGGCCTCCGGGACACCTCGGGACCGATCCGCACCCGCCGGGCCAGCAGGTCCGCGAAGGCCACGGTGAGCGGGTCGGGACGGGTACGGGTGTACGCCGTGAGGGTGCGCAGGACCGGGGGGTCCGGGCGCAGCAGCGCGCCCTCGAAGTGGGCTGGCACGATGTCGGCCGGCACCAGGGCGGGCCCGAGCCCCGCCGCGGCCAACAGCGGTGCGGCAGAGGTCTGTTCGGCGCGGATCGCCGCCCTGGGATGGAAACCCGCCCGGGCGCAGACCTGGTCGAGCAGGTCGGCGAGCCCGTTGTCCGGGGCGTAGTGGACCCAGTCGCGGTCGGCGAGTTCGGCCAGGCCGACCGTACCGGCGGGACGGTCGGCCAGCGGGTCCTCGGCGGGCAGCACCACGGTGAACTCCTCGACGCCGAGTTCCCTGATCGGCCCCTCCCAGCCGGTGGGCACCGGGCCGATGGCGAGATCGGCGCGCCCCTCGGCCATGGCCTCCCGGAGCCGGTCGGCGTGGGCGTACTCGCGCAGCCGGATCCGCACGCCGGGGTGCAGGCGGCGCCAGTCCCGCAGCACGGGCGGCAGGACGCCGAGGCTCACCGAGTAGACGACGGCGACCTCCAGC
>NZ_JBSFJC010000398.1:0-1955 GCF_053597855.1 Kitasatospora sp. NPDC001225 | reverse complement strand
GGGAAGAAGCGCAAGTGACGGTACCTGCAGAAGAAGCACCGGCTAACTACGTGCCAGCAGCCGCGGTAATACGTATGGTGGACACCCGGCGGCTGGAGGTCAGCTTCGAGGTGATCGGGCGGCTGGAGGAGCGCGGTGTGCCCTTCGTGGTGGCCGTCAACAGCTTCCCGGAGGCCCCGGCCGTTCCGCTCGACGAGCTGCGGAGCGCGCTGGACCTGCCGTCCGAGGTGCCGATCGTCAGCTGCGACGCGCGCAGTCGGGAGTCCAGCCGGGACACCCTGATGACCCTGATGCACTACCTGTACGAGCTGGCCGTCCCGGCCACCGGCTGAGCCGGCGCCCGCGCCCGCTCAGCCGGCCACCCATCGTCCGCCCCGAGCCCGTCCGCTCGTCACCGAACCCCACCCGCGACCGGAGACCCCGTGACCACCCCGATCCCCGAACCCGTCGGCCCCGAATCCGTCGGCTCCGCGCCGGCCACCGCCCCGCCACCCGGCTGCCCGGCCCACGCGGGCGGCGGCATCGCCCCGACCGGCCCCGGCGGCCTGCGCCGCCTGTACGGCCCGGAGGCCGAGGCCGACCCGACGGTCCTGTACGACAAGCTGCGCGCCGAGCACGGCGAGGTCGCCCCGGTGCTGCTGCACGGCGACCACCCGGCCTGGCTGGTGCTCGGACACGGCACCAACATCACCGTGATGCGCACCCCCTCGCTGTTCTCCCGGGACTCGCGCCTGTGGAACGCCTTCCGCAACAACGAGGTCCCGCCCGACTCCCCGCTGCTGCCGGTGGTCGCCTGGCAGCCGATCTGCGTGTTCGCCGACGGCGACGAGCACCGCCGGCTGCGCGGGGCCCTGCTGGACGGCCTGAACGGCTTCGACCGGCGCGGCATCCGCCGCCACGTCCGCCGCTTCACCACCGACCTGGTCCAGGTGGTCGGGCCGACCGGCCACGCCGAGCTGATCTCCCAGTTCGCCGAGCACCTGCCGATGCTGGTGATGACCAAGCTGCTCGGCATGCCGGACGAGTACGGACCGCAGCTGGTGACCGCCGCCCGGGACCTGATGAAGGGCACCGAGACGGCGATCGCCAGCAACGAGTACGTGGTCGCCGGTCTGCGCCGGACCATCGCCCTCAAGCGCGAGCACCCCGGCGACGACCTGACCAGCCGTCTGCTGGCGCACCCGGCCGGGCTGACCGAGGACGAGGTGATGGAGCACCTGCGGGTGGTGCTGCTCGCCGCGAACGAGACCACCGTCAACCTGATCGCCGACTCGCTGAAGATGGTGCTCACCGACCCGCGCTTCCGGGCCCACCTCTCCGGCGGCCAGATGACCCTGGGCGAGGCGCTGGACCAGGTGCTCTGGGACTCCCCGCCGATGTCCCTGGTGGCCGGCCGCTGGGCGACCGCCGACACCGAGCTGGGCGGTCAGCAGATCCGGGCCGGGGACCTGCTGCTGCTGGGGCTCGCGGCGGCCAACGTCGACCCGGTGGTCCGCCCCGACCTGGCGGCCCCGCTGTACGGCAACCGCTCCCACCTGTCCTTCGGCGCCGGGCCGCACGAGTGCCCCGGCCAGGACATCGGGCGGCACGTCGCCGAGGCCGGGATCGACATCCTGCTCACCCTGCTGCCGGACGTCCGGCTCGCGGTGCCCGAGGAGGAGCTGGTCTGGAGCTCGGCCTGGATCTCCCGGCACCTGACGGCGCTGCCGGTGGAGTTCACCGCCCGCGACATCGAGCCGGACCCGCTCTCGGTGGCGGAGGCGGAGCTGGCGGAGGCCGACGCGAAGGCGGAGGCGGAGGCAGGGGTGGAGGCAGGGGCGGAACAGGCGAAGGCGGCGCCGGAGCGGGGCGTCCCGGCGGCCCCGACGATCCCGGCGCAGCGCCGCGGCTGGTGGGACGTGCTCACCGGCCTGTTCCGGCGCTGACCGGCACCGCCACTGACCGACACCGGCGCC
>NZ_JBSFJC010000397.1:0-1965 GCF_053597855.1 Kitasatospora sp. NPDC001225 | reverse complement strand
GCCCGGAGCGGCATCATCGCCACCACCGGCTGCCCCTCCGGCGAGGTCCAGACCCGGCTGCGCCTCGGCCAGTACGAGGAGGCCGTCAAGGCGGCCGGCGCCTACCAGGACATCTTCGGCAAGGAGAACTACTTCCTGGAGCTGATGGACCACGGGCTCTCCATCGAGCAGGACGTCCGCGAGGACCTGCTGCGCCTGGCCAAGCAGCTGAACATCCCGCTGCTGGCCACCAACGACTCGCACTACGTCACCGCCGACCAGGCCGACGCCCACGACAGCCTGCTCTGCGTCGGCGTGGGCAAGAACAAGGACGACCCGAACCGCTTCAAGTTCAACGGCAGCGGCTACTACGTCAAGACCGCCGAGGAGATGCGCGAGCTCTTCCGCGAGCTGCCGGAGGCCTGCGACAACACCCTGGCGATCGCCGAGCGGGTGGAGTCGTACGAGGAGGTCTTCACCTACGTCGACCGGATGCCGCAGTTCGACGTCCCCGAGGGCGAGACCCAGGCCTCCTTCCTGCGCCAGAAGATCGCCGCCGGCCTCCAGCACCGCTACGGCGACAACCCCAGCCAGGAGGTGCTGGACCGGGTCGAGCTGGAGATGGGCGTGATCACCCCGATGGGGTTCGACGCCTACTTCCTCGTGGTCGCCGACATCTGCCAGTACGGCCGGGACAACGGCATCCCGGTCGGCCCGGGCCGTGGTTCGGCGGCCGGCTCGATGGTCGCCTACCTGACCGGCATCACCCAGCTGGACCCGCTGGAGCACGACCTGCTGTTCGAGCGGTTCCTCAACCCCGAGCGCATCAACCCCCCGGACGTCGACATCGACTTCGACGACCGCCAGCGCGACCAGATGGTGCGCTACGTCACCGACAAGTACGGCTCCGCCTACACCGCCCAGGTCAACACCTTCGGCACGATCAAGGCCAAGGCCGCCGTCAAGGACGCCAACCGCATCCTGGGCTACCCCTTCGCCATGGGCGACCGGATCACCAAGGCGATGCCGCCGGACGTCATGGGCAAGGGCGTGCCGCTGGCCGACCTGTTCAACGACAAGCACCCGCGGTACAACGAGGGCACCGAGATCCGGGCGCTCTACGACAACGAGCCCGACGTCAAGAAGATCATCGACACCGGGCGGGGCATCGAGGGCCTGATCCGCGGCACCGGCGTGCACGCCGCCGCCGTCATCCTCTCCTCCACCCCGCTGCTCGAACTGATCCCGCTGCACATGCGGGACAAGGACGGCGTGATCATCACCGGCTTCGACTACCCGTCGTGCGAAGCCATGGGCCTGATCAAGATGGACTTCCTGGGTCTGCGGAACCTGGGCATCATCGACCACTGCATCAAGATCGTGAAGGCCAACCGGGGCGTCGACGTCGACATCGAGAAGATCCCGATCGACGACCCCACCACCTACCAGCTGCTGGCCCGAGGCGACACCCTCGGCGTGTTCCAGCTCGACGGCGGCCCCATGCGCGCCCTGCTCAAGCTGATGAAGCCCACCGAGTTCGCCGACATCTCCGCCGTCTCCGCGCTGTACCGGCCCGGCCCGATGGGCATGAACTCGCACACCAACTACGCCCTGCGCAAGAACGCCCAGCAGGAGATCATCCCGATCCACCCCGAGCTGGAGGAACCGCTCAAGGACGTCCTCGGCCCCACCTACGGCCTGATCGTCTACCAGGAGCAGGTGCAGCGAGCCGCCCAGGTGCTGGCCGGCTACTCGCTCGGACAGGCAGACCTGCTCCGCCGCGCGATGGGCAAGAAGAAGAAGGAGGTCCTGGAGAAGGAGTTCGTCCCCTTCCACGCCGGCTGCAAGGAGCGCGGCTACTCCGACGAGGCCATCCAGGCGGTCTGGGACGTCCTGGTCCCGTTCGCCGGCTACGCGTTCAACAAATCGCACTCCGCCGCGTACGGCCTGGTCTCCTACCAGACCGCCTACCTCAAGGCCAACTAC